>JADLEA010000413.1 GCA_020846365.1 Bacteroidota bacterium | reverse complement strand
CCATAAGCGGGGGTGGGGACTAAAACTCATGAGATCGCTCGCCGACGATTGCCGTATCGAGTCGGGCAAGACGGGCACTACCATTACCATCACGAAACGCATGCGGTGACACTATGGAACAGCCTTTTCAGCTGACCTCGGAGGTGAGGAATGCGCACCTCATCATCTCGACAAACGGTTACGTCAACAACGTCGGCGGGGAAGCGATCGCCACGGAATTCGAGAAGTACTTTGGCGAAGGGGTGCGGAAAGTAATCATCAATCTCGCCCACTCAAAGGTCGTCAATTCCATCGGGATGTCGTTTCTGATCGAGATCATCGAGCGGCTCAGCGAATCCGGCGGGCGTCTCGTGTTCACCAATCTGGATCCGGCGGTGGAAAAAATGCTGACGATCATGGGCCTGTTCGGGTATGCCGGAAAGGCCGACACGGTGGAAGATGCCCTCCATACACTCTCCGATCGCAACTAAGGAAGCCCGGAACCGGACGCATGACACACTCTCTCCCTGAACGCCAAGAGATCATCGCGGAAGAGCTGCTGCCGAAGATGTACGGGCGGCTCATGCAAAGTACAAGCATCCGTGAGCTCCTGGACCGCTTCGGGCAGATGCTTCGGGAATGGGGGTGGCATGTGCCCGCATCCCTGCAGTTCCGTGCGGCGGGAGAAGCCGGGTGGCAGGGTCTTCTTGACCAGTCTCAGCCAGGTCGATCCGGGCTTACGGCGGGTGGCGCAGCGCCGAAGGAAGGACTGCCTCTTGGGGGGAATCCAGCGGGTGCAGAGTTCGTCCATCGCCTCGGCGACGGCTCGGAGGTGCGCGTGACTTTTGATGCGCACCTTCAGGATGGCAGCGTGACGGAGCAGGATCTACTCACCCTTCGATGCGCGGTTGCCGTTCTTGACGCGGCTCACCAGGCGCTTCTGCACCGTCACCATGAGAAGTCGCTCGCCTTTTCTCTCAATCAGCGGCTGTTGCAGCTCAACAGTCTCATCGATACAGGTATTGATATTGCAACACTGGATGACGCCGTGGATCCCTGCAATCTGGCGCTGGAGCGTGCAGTGGCCCTGACAAATGCGTCCTACGGTGTCGTGACCGTTTCCCGGGGAGATCGTGTCGTCGAACGCATCGCCTTTCCGGGAGAGGTTCCGCGCGCGATGAGCGAATCGGACCAGCCCGGCATTAGCGCAGAGTTTGATTTCGGCGCATCGCGGTATGTCTTCTCCTTGCTGGGGAAGGAGAGCCGTAACGGCACAGCATCGTTTGAAGGAACAGATCGACTGCTGCTTGATGCCCTCGCACGGCAGGTCCATGCGTCGCTGGAGAATCGATTCCTGCTCCGGCAGTCGCTTGAGAAGCAAAGGATGGAACAGGACCTTGCCGTGGCGGCCTCCATTCAACAGAGGATCCTCCCATCCACGCTCCCCACCATTGAGGGGTACGATATTGCGGGGATCAATATCCCGTCTAAATCGGTCGGGGGCGACTACTATGATTGTCTGGCGCTCTCAGAAGGCAGGTACGCCCTCGTGATGGCCGATGTTGCGGGGAAGGGGATTCCCGCAGCGCTCCTTGTCAGCAGTCTTCACGCGTACCTGTCTGCATATCTGGAGAGCGGGATGCCGTTAGCGGCGATGACGGTCCGGTTGAACACCATGATTCACCGGGCGTCAACAGACGACAAGTTCATCACGGCATTCCTCGGGTTGCTTGATCCTTCGACGGGGACACTCGACTACGTGAACGCGGGACATACGGTGGCGTATTGCCGGCGCGCAAGCGGGGAGGTCCAGGGGCTCCATGAAGGGGGAATTCCACTCGGCATGCTGGACTTGGGGCTGCCCTACGTTTCTGCGCGGATCGAGGTGCAACCCGGGGACCGGTTGTTCTTCTACACGGACGGAATTCCCGAGGCGCAAAACTCCGCACAGGAACTGTACGAAGGCCACGCGCCGCTCGAGCAATTTGTCGCGCGCATGACTCCCCCCACCGCCGGTGCGTTCATCGAGGATCTTCTTGCTGATGTTACCCGGTTTACCGCCGGGGCGCCGCAAGCAGACGACATCACCGCACTCTATCTCATCCGGAAGTAGTGGGAGACACACGACGCGCAAGGAACTCCCGGCGGGAGCCCTTGCGCGTTGTCCATCGTCAGAGGTCCGGCAGAACCGTGAGACGCATCGTCACATGATTCGGGGCCACAGCCAGCCGAATGTTCCGCCGGTGACGAGGGCATAGAGGAGCGCATCGAAGGTATTCTTCAGTGTTGTGCCGACCGACCGCTTGTACCATATCGTCTCCTGCCAGCCGCCCAGCGCATAGCTCACGAATGCCGTAACCCCGGCGAAGCGGAATACCGCGAGATAGTGGGCGTCAGGGCCCAGGGCGCGGCCTGCGACATAGGCAGCGAAGATTCCCACGATCACCGAGTAGAGAAACCACTGGATCAAATTCCCGGTCATGGATGTGCTCCCGCCGGGCCAGATGGTCAGAATCGCATTCGGGCCCCGCTTCACCTTTTCCTGGAACTCCGGCGCGTTCATCTCTTTCATGCTGTTTGCGCGGGGGAACATG
>JADLEA010000412.1 GCA_020846365.1 Bacteroidota bacterium | reverse complement strand
CAATCCCCCGCCGCTTGAGGAACGGCACAAGCCCGCTGCGTTCGTCAAACGGGACCGGCCCGGTGTCTATCATTGCAGTCCTGCCGTCCGGATGCTCCAGGAGGATCGCATCCCCCTGACCGACGTCGACAGCCGTGACGTAGAACTCACCGGGCTTCCTTTCGTACCGGCCCGGCAACACAGCCGCAAGGTTACCCGACACCAACGCCACAATAATCCATGCCCGCCTCAAGGATGGATCCCCGGCATGGTACATCGCCAGAAGAACGCCCAGAAACGGAAGCGCGTGAACCGGCTCGAACCAGTAGGTGTCAAAAGCTGCGTACGGCAATCCGGCACTCACCTCCACAACCCGCAGCGTGAACCAGAGTATCATTGCGTTCAACGCGCTCAATGATTCCGCAGCAAACCCGCTGAGCGGATCGACCGCCGCCGTGAACAACCCGAGCACGACCGACCAACCGCTGACCGGGACCACGAAGATATTGGTGAGAAGCCCCACGACCGATGCCTGCCCGAATGCCGCGGCGGTAAGGGGAAATGTCCCGAGGGATGCGACAAACGACACCGCGGCAAGTTGTGCACCTCCTTTGAAAATCCGATGCACCGGACTCTTGCCGCGCCAACGGGCAAAGAGCACATTGACTTTCGGATAGAGCAAGATGATCGACAGCACGGCCCCGAAGGAAAGCTGGAAGCCCATATCCATCACCTGCCGCGGGTCCAGGGCGTACATGATCAACGCGGCAATCCCGACCGCGTTCAACGCATTCCCCCGTATTCCTCTCCATGCAACGAACAACCCGACGAGCGCCATGATCGTCGCGCGCACCACCGACGGCTGACTCCCGGTTACCAGCATGTACAGTATGACGCTGCACGCCACGGGATACACAATGACGCGACGGGGCACACGGAGGAAGAAGAACACTCCGAAGCACGCGGCCGCCACAACAGCCACGTTCGAGCCGGATACGGCCAGAATGTGCGCCACCCCTGATTTCAGAAACGCACTGCGCATCTCCGGCGTCATCCCACCTCGCTCTCCGATCATCAGTCCTTTCAGAAACTCCCCCTCCTCGCCTCCGATCCGATGGTCTATGTGGCTCAGCAAGGCCTTCCGGACAGGCACAACGATGGCACGCATCCCCCACCATCCGCCTCCGCTGTCAAGCATGCACACTCGCTGAAGACCCCGCACCGTCATCATCATGTCTATCCCGTTCGTCCGGTAGTACGCCTTCGCATCAAACTCGCCGGGGTTTCGCGGCCCGCGGGGCGGCTCCATCTCCCCATGAAGCGCAAGAGTCATTCCGTACTCCGGGGGCGCCGCAGCGCCTTCTCCATCCTTGATCCGGACTGCCACCATCGTCACGACAGAAATCCGCCAGACCGCCGGACCTCCGCTTGCATCTAATCCGCCTTGAGACATGGAATCCTGAAGAACGACGACCTCCTGTCCCGTCTCCCGGCCTGTCAGGCCGCCCGGGTACGGCTGGCCGGGCGATACCCCGCCGCCTTTCAAGTCCTCGCCGGAGACCGAATCGGCAATCACGTACCTTGCCGCCACCCGAAACCTCAGCGCGTTCGATGACCAGGCAGGTGGGTCCAACACCTCTCCCACGACCGTCACCGGACCGCTCAGAAACTCTGCGGGCAGCGATGGTTCAGGCACACGGACAGAATCCCCCGCAACCGCGCCGGTCGCGAGGACTATTACCACTCCGACGAAGGAAAGAGGGCTCGGAATGCTCCCGGGACTTCCAAGAGCCATCTGGATTCTCGCGGGACTTCCAAGAGCCATCTGGATTCTCGCGGGACTTCCAAGGGCCATGATGAACATGATGAGACAAAAGACGAGGAGTGCTATCGCAGGAAGGGGTGGTGGGAACGGAGCGAACCCGAACAGGTACCCCGGCACGATCCCGGAGGTCAGCAGGATCGCAACATGCAACGCCGGCCAGTTATGGTGAGTGCGGTTGCCCGTGCTCTGCACCCAGAACCTCCATCAGCGTCGGGAGGACATGCGTGAGATCGGGCGTGCGTCCGCCGAAATGCAGAACCCGCTTGGCCACCTCTGCGTGTCGATGACCTGCGAGTATCAATGGGACGGGATTGCGTGTGTGAGTCTTTGTTGAAAGATCTTCGATGTTTCCGTGATCGCTCGTGAGCACTACCAGCGTGTCGGCCGGATCAATCGCGGCCAAGGCACCTCCAAAGAAGGCGTCGAACGTCTCCAGCACTTGCACCGCAGCCGGCATGTTCCGGTCATGGCCCACCGGATCGGTCTTCCAGTATTCGAAAAGGACGAAATCGTAGCTTCTCGTCAGGGCAGCCAGCCGCCTCCCTGCATCCGAAGGTGCGATTGCCCCAACACGGGAATGCCCCAGAGCCGCCCACCCACCCCCGGTGATATCTGCAGAGACTCCCGTCCCATCGAGAACGTTGGCTTCCCGCCGTAATTCAATCCCGGCAGTCATACAGGAATATGTCGTTACGGACGTCCTGCTCTTTCGTTTCTCAAAATAGTCGAAGAATTTCTGGGGAAAAGCATTCGCAAAACAGCTCGAACGACCCGCAAGCTGAAGCCGCTGGAATATGCTGTGCGCCTCGATCACCGGGCGCAGCGTGGAATACGGAAACGGCCCGAAGTGCTTGCCAATCAAGCGCGCGGCATTCACGCCGGTGAAGAGCGCAGTCTGACCCGTCCCACTCTGTGGCAAACCGGGCACGCCCAAAGTCGCATCCAGCGGCAAAAGTGTCGCTCGTGGCGTGCCCCACCCCCTGTGCCGGAGCGTGGGAAGAGTCCCTCCCAGAAGCTCCGCCAAAACCGGCAATCGCGCCGCGAGCAACGGATTCTCCGCCGGATCCTTCCGGCCGATACCCACGCCATCCAGGAAGAACATGAGCACGCGCGTCACGAGCCGGCGCCCTCCCCGGTGCGAACCGGGCTCTCTATGATTACCGTCACGGGCCCGTCATTTACGAGTTGCACCTGCATCATTGCCCCGAATACGCCGGTGTGTACCCGTGTATCCCCCAGCGCGACTCTCATACGCCGCACAAAGTAGTCGTAGAGAGGTTCCGCTTCTTCAGGTCTGGCAGCAAGGGAGAATCCCGGACGATTTCCTTTTTGCGCATCAGCATACAATGTGAATTGCGAAACCACCATCGCACTCCCGTTCACATCCTGCAGGCCAAGATTCATTTTCCCCTGGCTATCCTCGAACACGCGCAATCCCGTGCATTTGTCGGCCAGGAACCGGGCATCCTCTTCCTTGTCCCCCTGCCGAATGCCCAGCAATATCAGATACCCAATCCCGATTCTGGAATGTTCTTTCCCCTCGATCGTGACGCCTGCTTCTTTTACCCTCTGAATCACGACACGCATGCGCTCTCCTTCCTTCTTGAGCGGCTAGGAGGAAACGGCCCCGCAGAGAACCCGTGGAATTCCCGCAAGGTCTGACACGATGTCCAAAACCTGGATACCCTCTGTCGAGGCAATCCGGCTCACCGCCTCGGCCTGCCCGTAGCCAATCTCACAGAACAACCTTCCATCCGCCTGCAGCACCGCCGCTGACAGTCCAAAGAGCAACGGATAGAACGAGAGTCCGTTCGCATCATCGGTGAGCGCCAACCGGGGCTCGTGGTCCCGGAGTTCGGGCTGCAGGTTCTTGAAGTCTTCCGAAGACACGTACGGCGGGTTTGACACGATCACATCATAGCTCTCCCCTGTGCGTGCACCTTCGCGTACATCTCGTTCTTCCAGAATCACGTTCTGCAGGCGCAGTCTCTCCTGATTCCGCCGGGCAATCGACAGGGCCTCTTTGCTCACATCGATTGACGTCACCGTGCATGCAGGCACCATACGTGCGATGGCAAGCGCGATGTTCCCCGAACCAGTCCCGACGTCCAGCACCGTCACACCTTCGCGATTCAGCATACGGATGTGCTCCACCGCCTTTTCCACGAGCAGTTCGGTCTCGGGACGCGGGATCAGAGCGCCGGGAGCCACGGCAAGCCGGATCCCCATGAACTCCGTTTCCCCGAGGATGTACTGCAGCGGCTCGTGAGCCAGACGGCGCTTGAAGAGCTCTTTGAACGATGCCAATTCCTCCGGAGTGAGGGGGCGGTCAAATTGAAGATAGAGCTTGAGCCGGTCCAGACCGAGGACATGCCCAAGGAGGAGTTCCGTGTGAAGCCTCGCTTCCTCAAAGCCCTTCTCCTCAAGGTAGGCGGTTGACCATTGGATGAGCGAGAGCACCGTCCATTGCCCGGGCACCGCCTGCAGATGTGTGCCGGCAGGAAGGGTCATGCGGTCATATGTCGCGGATCGCGAACCTTTGTGATGAGAATATAGCCGCCGATGAGCGAAGCCAGTATGCCCAGGATGAACACCCCCTTGTACCCCACGAGATCGCTGATCACACCGCCCGCAAGTCCGGCCAGATAGCAGGGCGCAAGCAAGGTGTTCATCAATCCCACGAATGTAGGCCTGAGTTGCGGCGGGCAGTACTCTATCGCCATATTGTAGCGCACCATCACCTCTGCACCCAGCGTGATGCCGAAGAAGATGTACACCAGTGTGAACCACCCCGGCGATGGTGCCAGGATCGCCCATACACTCGCCAGGAGCATCGACACCGACGTGCAGATGAACGCGAGCTTGTTACCATACCGGTCCGTGATGAACCCGATGACCAGCGCGCTCACGACCTGAATGGCCACCATTGCGAGCGTGTATTGCCCAACGATAGACTCGTCGGCCTGAAAATCCTTGAGCACATAGACAGTGAAGAATCCGGACGGGACCATCGCGATCACGAGGAAGGCAGATGCCGTCAGAAACCGTTTGAACTCCGGGTTGGCCCTGATGACCCCGTGGAGTTCCCTGAGGAACGACATGAACGGCCTGGGTGCGACAACGGGGCTGGGCTCGGATTCTATCAGCTTCCGCTGTATGATGATGGACGAAAACTGCAGCAGGAAGGCGATGAAAAAGCCAATGGCATAGGAAACGGGAAACATGAACGTCGCGAGGAGCCAGGTCAGCACGAACCCGCCCAGAAACGCCCCGAGACCGCCCAGCGAGTTGCGGAACCCGACGAGGCGCCCCCGCTTCTTGGTTGCAGTAATCTTGGCAAACAGATCGAACCAGCCGGGGGTCGTCACGCCGGCCATGAACGAGTTCAGAAAGAAGAGAAAGAGGAAACCCCAGAGCACATTGCCGGATTGCCAGTTACCGAAGATGAGGATCAGGAGACCCATGAGGAGGACGATGACCCGCTGGCCGGTTCCGAAGAAGACCGACCAGGGTTTCTTCCAGGGAAGCGTTTCGACATAACGTGCCGCGAAGACCTGCGGGATATACACACCAACGTAGGAAAGAACGCTCAACATCCCGATTTCAACATTCGATCCCCCCATGCGCGCCACCAGCGCGGGCACAACCGTCTGGGGATTCACGAATGCCGTGGAGGAAATATAGACTGCGCCTTCTACAATATTGAAGACGATGTTCCGACGTTCTACAGCTTGCACGGAGGTTTGCACTGGGGTTACCGCTGTTTCAGCCATGCAGATACCCCGCCGGCGGATTTTTCGTGTGCCCGTCAAGTCTTTTCATGGTTCGATAGGCAGAAAATGTTGTCATGGGAAAGCTCACCGTGTCTCCCGTTTCATACCGTACCGCCTGAATGGCGGCGGGATCAGCTGCAAATGTAATGAATTTTGGAGTCAGACTTGATATATTCCTCCGTTCACCCATGACCAACACCCCAACCCAACGCTCCCGCGCAGACGCTTCCGATGCGGGAGTCCTCAAGACCCGTGGTGCACCGCGCACATCTGTGCTACGTGCAGCCAACCTCTTGCTCGTCCTCCTGTCATTCCTGGCGGCCGGCTCACTTGTCGCGGAGTACGGGTTTTACCTGACAACTGCCTGGGAGGCGTATACCGTCGCCGCGACGCAGGTGGTCATGTACGGGTTTCTGCTCCACCTCCTGCTCAGACTGGCCGTTGAGCCGGAGCGGCTCCTGTACGTCCGTACCCACCGGATAGAGGTCGCCGTGGGCATCCTTATCCTGTTCC
Organism: Bacteroidota bacterium; assembly: GCA_020846365.1. Taxonomy (GTDB): domain Bacteria; phylum Bacteroidota; class Ignavibacteria; order UBA10030; family UBA6906; genus JAGDMK01. Next base: position 4,624 of record JADLEA010000412.1, on the reverse strand, counting down.
ACATTCTCTTTCCGGACACGGTCGCATCCATTGTCCGCTCGATCGATCCAGCCGCGACTCCAGAATTCCTCACGCGCGTGTATATCGTCGTTACCCAGGTGATCGTCGTCGCCGCACTCATCCCTTCGGCAGCCCGCTACAGTGCGCGCGTGATGGATGCCCTGGTTCAGCCCGCGTCGCTGATTGCAGTCAGTTTTCTGATCTTGATTCTTGCGGGCACCGGCCTCATCCTCCTCCCGCGAGCCACAGGCGCCGCAACAATCTCGTTCACCGACGCGTTGTTCACATCCGTGAGCGCCGTCTGCGTCACCGGATTGAACGTCGTCGATACCGCTGACACGTTTGCGCGAACCGGGCACTTGATCCTCCTGTTCCTGATCCAGTGCGGCGGGTTGGGCATCATGACGCTGACGACGTTCTTTGCGTTCATGGCGGGGGGCCGCGGCAGCCTGAAGCAGTACTCAACGATGCAGAGTCTTCTGGGAGAGGAGAATATCGGAAAGATCAGAACGGTTGTCCTGCAGATCGGGCTGGCCACGCTGGTCATAGAAGCCGCGGGTGCCGTTGCAATCTGGTTCTCGCTGGACGATGTCCCCTTTGCGTCATCGCGTGACCGGATATTCTTCGCGCTCTTCCACTCGGTGTCGGCTTTCTGCAACGCCGGGTTCGCCTTGCCGTCCGAAGGCCTTGCCGCCGCCCCCTTGCAGGGGAACACACCGTTTCTGGCAACCATCATGATCCTGATCGTCCTGGGCGGGCTCGGCTTCCCCGTGCTCCTGAACATCTGGCGAATGCTGCCCGGCGGTGCGACACCGCGGCTGCAACGACGCATGTCTCTCCACACGCTCCTCGTTCTCATAGCAACCGGCACGCTGATCCTGGCCGGGACCGCCGGCATTTTCCTGATCGAGCGGAACGGCTGGCTCGCGCATCTCTCGGGCCCGGACCAGGTCTTCACCGCCCTCTTCCATTCGGTTTCGGCCAGAACCGCGGGGTATAATACCCTTCCCGTCGGCGGACTTGCACCGGCATCGCTCCTGCTGATCATCGGACTGATGTGGATAGGTGCCTCCCCGGGATCGACGGGCGGGGGTATTAAGACCACGACGGTCGTCATCGCTATCCTGGCTATTCGCTCTATCGTCACCGGACGGCCGTCTATTGAAGCATTCAGACACCGGATCCCCGACCGTGCGCTGTTTCAGGCCTTCAGCACTATCGCGCTCAGCGTAGGGACCATTGTGCTCGCACTCTTCGTCCTGCTGCTCCTGGAGAACTTCCCCGTCACCGCTCTCCTGTTCGAGGTGGTGTCGGCACTGGGCACCGTCGGTCTATCGACCGGCATTACGCCTCAGCTCTCCACTGCGGGCAAGCTGGTCATCGCGCTCGTGATCTTCGTTGGCAGGGTCGGCGTCCTGGCCACGCTGCTCGCCATCACAGGTCATCGCGCACAGCAACGGTTCGAGTACACCGAAGAACCCGTTCACATCACCTGATTCCGGAGATATGCATCATGGCACGACACTTCGCCGTCATTGGACTCGGTCACTTCGGCTCGTCCCTCGCCGTCGAACTCTCGTCACGTAACGCAGAAGTTCTCGCGATCGACAACGATATCGAACGACTGGACGACATCAAGGACCGGGTTGCGCATACCATCCGCTTGGATGCCACGGAGGAAAAAGCGCTGCGCGGACTCGGCTTGCAGGAGATGGACGGCGTGATCGTCGCAATCGGGGACGACTTCGAAGCGACGCTCCTGACTGTGACGCAGCTCCAACAGCTGGAGATCAAGCGCATCATTGTCAGGGCGACAACGGAAGTCCATGAACGCATCCTGAGCCATCTGGGCATCACCGAGATCATCTTGCCGGCTGTGGAGGCCGCAGAACGGCTTTCCAACAGTCTGATGATGGAAGGAGTGCTGAACTCTCTTGCGCTCGGTTCAGACTATACCGTCATGGAGGTGCATACGCCGGAGTGGATGATCGGATCCACCGTGGGCGATTTGCATATCCGGGAGAAATTCGAGGTGAGTCTTGTCACCATTCAGCGGGAAGAAACCCAGCGCGGACGGTTCGGGATCGGACAGCGTACAACGCAGACGATCATCGGCGTCCCCCTCCCCACGACACAGATACAGAAGGGAGATACCCTGGTGCTGTTCGGCACGGAAAAGCAGATACAACAGCTTCTGAATGCGTAGCAGTCGGAACCCGTGCGCCTGACTGAAAACTGAAAAACCGTGGCAGGCGATCAGCGGGTGGCAATTCCTGCATCTTCCCACGTATACGCAATCTCCCCTCCCACAACCGTCATCACCACCCGGACGGACCGGAAGCGCTCTGACGGTATCTTCATGATGTCCTGATCCAGGACCGTCAGGTCAGCGTGCTTCTCTTCTTCGATCGAACCCGATGTCTTTTCATTGAATGATGCACGGGCGGCCCAGAGAGTGAATCCTTTGAGCGCTTCCATGCGCGTCATCCGCTGTTCCGGGAACCATCCTGCCGGCGGATACCCGGCGCCATCCTGCCGGGTAACGGCCGCAGCAAAGCCAAGCAACGGAGAGGGGGCTTCAACCGGGAAATCCGAGCCCGCAGGAATGATGCTGCCCGCATCCAGAAGCGATCTCCACGCGTAAGCGTAACGGGCGCGTTCCTCCCCCAGCCGCTTGATCGCCCATGGCATATCTGACGTGCAGTGCGTGGGCTGCATCGAGGGAATGACCCCCAGCTTCACGAACCGGGGAATGTCTCCGGGCGCGAGCACCTGCACGTGCTCAATCCTCAGCCTGTGATCCTGGCCTGTTCTTCCTGAGGCGTTGAGGACGTATTCGTACGCATCGAGGGTGATCGCGTTCGCCCTGTCCCCGATAGCATGTGTGCATACCTGGAATCCCGCATCCACGGCATCGCGCACAACTCCTTTCAACGCTTCCGAGGACATGGTGGTGATCCCACGGTTTCCCGGATCGTCAGCGTAGGGCTCAATCAGGGCTGCTCCCCGGGATCCAAGGGCGCCGTCGGCATAGAGCTTCAACGCGCGAACGGTCAACCGGTCATCGCCGAAGCGCAGGAGAGGCCCGGCCGAACGAAGGGAATCCCAGGTCGGACCCGATCCGTCAATGACCCCGTAGACACGGAACGGGAATTCCCCTCGCGTGATCAACTCCTTGTAGATGCCAATCAGCTCCAGATCTACTCCCATATCATGAACGCCGGTGAGACCGGATTTCAGGCACTCCTGTACTGCGAGGCGGACAGCACGCACGCGCTCTTCTCTGGTGATTTTCGGCATGATCCGCCGGACAAGATCGATCGCATTGTCGACGAGCACACCCGTCGGGACTCCCGAGGCATCACGGATGATTTTCCCTCCCGACGGGTCGGACGTTGCACCTGTGATCCCCGCCAGGGCAAGCGCTTCGCTGTTCACCCAGGCCGCATGTCCGTCAACGCGGACCAGGAACACCGGCACGGTATCGCTCACCGCATCCAGATCCGTTCGCGAAGGAAACTCGCCTCCGGGCCAGCGATTCTGATCCCATCCGCGGCCCCGGACCCAGGACCGCCCGCCCGAATTCCGGATATCCGCTTTCACTCGTTGTTGCACCTCCTCGATCGAATCCACACCGGAGAGATCGAGTGTCATGAGTGCTATGCCGAGGCCCTCCAGATGCGCGTGAGCGTCCACCAGGCCGGGATAGACCGCCTTCCCCTTCAGGTCGAGCACCGTGTCAGCAGCATAGCGCTTGGTCAGGTCTGCAGTAGTGCCCACTTCAAGAATCTTGCCCTCGCCGATTGCGAGCGCCTCTCCGATGGTCCCGTCGGGGTCCACGGTGTGCACGACACCGTTGACCAGCAACATGTCGGCATGGTGGGAACGCGTCAGGAGCCAGAGTGCGGCGACGAGGAAGCCAAGTGCAACGAGAATCGGAATGAGTTTGCGCATGACGAGGGCCCTGGTATCTGGTGTGGGTGGTTTGCCGCCGGCACGATAAACGGAGGAGTGTGGACCGGATGATGCTCTCCGACGTCGCACGATAGGAAGAATGCGGGAAGATTGCAAGTCAATGCCGATTTGGCTACGTTGAGGCGCCGATTCCATCCGGCGACCCGGCACTTGCCTTCTTCCGCACGAAGTGAAATGACCGTGCCTCCGCTCTCGTGGCTCATCACAGACAGAGAGAGGACGAGTTGCCACGAGCTTGGACGAAGACAAGGTTTCAGAATCCTGGCAATCGACGCTCGCGACTCTTTCCGGAACAAACTGCTGACATTCCATGCCGAAACCGTATCCGCCCATCCCCACAGCTGACTTTCAGGCCTTTGTCCGCGTCGTGCGCCGGCTCCGCCGCGATTGCCCCTGGGACCGGAAACAGACTCACAAGTCTCTCCGCCATGCCCTGATCGAAGAGACATACGAAGTGGTGCAGGCGCTGGATGACGGCGACATGCGGGAGCTCAGCAAAGAACTCGGAGATCTGTTGCTCCATGTCGTCCTTCAGGCCACGATTGCCGAGCAGAACGGCGAGTTCCTGTTGCGTGAAGTCTTGGCGCAGGAGACAGAGAAGTTGATCCGCCGTCATCCGCACGTGTTTGGAACCACAAAGGTCAAGAAT
>JADLEA010000411.1 GCA_020846365.1 Bacteroidota bacterium | reverse complement strand
GTTGAAACGCAGACGGCTGATCCGCATGCTCTTCGCCATCCTCTCGGGCGCGATGCTCGGATTCTCCTTTCCCCCTTTCGAGCTCGGAATCCTGGCGTGCTTCGGTCTTGTCCCTCTCCTGATCGTCCTCCGCGACGTCGAACGCTACACCCACGCCCTCTGGTACGTCTATGTCGCGATGTTTGTCTTCCACCTGATTTCGATCAATTGGACGGGCGGGTACGCGCACGGAAACGATCCGTACATGATGATCGCCGGCGCGGCGACGATCCTGATCCACCCGCTTTTCTACTTCCTGCCCATGGGCGTGTTCCTCCTGATCCGCCGCCATTTCAGCGAACGCCTCGCGGTGCTCCTGCTCCCGGTTCTCTGGGTGGGATACGAGTACAGTCACTCCCTCTCCGAGTGGTCGTTCCCATGGCTCACGCTGGGGAACAGCCAGACATACGATCTCGCGCGGATTCAGTTCATCGAGTACACCGGCGTGTGGGGACTCTCGCTCTGGGTCTTCGCGATCAATGTGATCGCATACTTCCTCTGCCTCCGGTTGGCGGGGGGGAGCCGGGAGATCCGGTCGATGTCGGCCCGCCTGCTCCTGGCTTCTCTCGTGGTGCTCTACATTGCCCCCTCTGTTCACGGCTGGTTCGCGCTGAGCGATGCGCCGGACTACAAAGACCCGGCTTCCCTCGAACGCCCTGTGACCGTCGGGATTATTCAGGCCAATGTGGACCCCTGGGACAAATGGAAAGCAAACGGGATTGAGACGTACACGCTTTATGTGGATCTCACGAAGAAGCTGTTCGACAGCGTGCAGGCGCCCCGGCCCGATATCGTCCTCTGGCCCGAGACGGCGTTTCCCTTCGATGTGATCGGTCCGCAGAACCAGGAAGTCCTGACCTCCCTTCAGCAGACTCTTGCCGGATGGCGAACGGGGCTGTTGACCGGTTTGCCGCACCGGGTTCTCTACGAGGACTCGAACCTGGCGCCGCACAGCGCGCGCCGCGACAAGCTCACCGGCGTGCGCTACGATTGGTACAATGCCGCCACCTACATCGAACCTGCAGGCAGCACTCCCCGGTGGTATGGCAAGATGAAAATGGTCCCGTTCGCGGAACGGGTGCCGTATGCCGACGTCTTCCAGTTCATCGATTTTCTCAGGTGGGATGTGGGGATCGGGGGGTGGCAGATCGGTCCTGACACGACGGTCTTCCGTGATGCACGAACCGATGCCCGTTTCTCCACGATCATCTGTTATGAAAGCTCGTATCCGGGATTCGTGGCGGAGTTTGTGCGTAGGGGAGCGGAGTTCATCGCGCTGATCACCATCGACAGCTGGTGGGACCGCATGTCGGGGGCATTTCAGCATCAGCAGATCTCCGTGTTGAGGGCTGTGGAGAACCGGCGCTGGATCGCGCGATGCGCGGTGGGAGGCATTTCCTGCTACATCGATCCGTACGGCCGGGCGCATGACGCTACGGAGCTCTTCACACAGCGCACTCTCAGCAAGGCCATCGAGCGAAAGAATTCGCTCACCACCTACACGGCACATGGCGATCTCCTCGGCGAGTTCGCACTCTGGCTCTCTGCGGCTTTTGCGGCCGCGGGGTTCGGACAGATATTCCTGAAACGAAAACGGGCACTCTCATGACAGTGGAAGCAATAGATCTGCGAAGCGACACCATCACCAAACCATCCAATCCGATGCGCCAGGCCATGGCTGCCGCCGAAGTCGGGGACGACGTGTACGGCGAAGACCCCACCGTGAACCGTCTGCAGGAACGCGTGGCGGAGATGATGGGGAAGGAGGCAGGGCTCTACGTTCCAAGCGGGACAATGGGGAACCAGGTCTGCGTGAAAACCCATACCAGGGCGGGGGATGAGGTGATTGCGGAAGCTGGCGCACATGTGTTCTTCTACGAGACCGCCGCTGCGGCATTCCTCTCGTCGGTGCAGGTGTACCCGGTCCAGGGACACAACGGGGTCCTGAATATCGAAGATGTGCGGCGTGTCATCAGGCCCGATATCTACTATATGCCCAAGACGCGTCTGCTCTGCCTCGAGAATACGCACAACCGGGCGGGGGGGGCTATCTATCCGCTCAAGGACCTCGCGGAAATCGCTGCATTCGCACATAGCGCAGGTCTGGCTGTGCATCTGGACGGAGCCCGGCTCTGGAACGCGTGCGTGGCCACGGGAGTCGCCCCGGCGGAGTACTGCAGGCACGTGGATTCGGTTTCCGTGTGCGTTTCCAAAGGGCTCGGCGCCCCGGTTGGCTCCGTGATTGCAGCAAAGAAAGAGTTCGTGACGGAAGCCCGGCACTACCGGAAGATCTTTGGCGGGGGAATGCGCCAGGCGGGCGTACTTGCCGCCGCCTGCCTCTACGCCCTGGACCACAATATCGACCGGCTCAAGGAGGATCACGAGAAGGCCTACGCCTTCGCTCAAAAGGTGAGCGTGCTCCCGGGAGTCCGCGTAAAAATGGAGACTGTGCAGACGAATATCGTCGTTCTGGATGTGTCGGAAACGGGGAAAAAGGCCGCGGAATGGGCATCCCGGTTGCGCGAGAATGGGGCTTTGCTGGGAGTTTCGGGTGAAAACACGCTCCGGGCAGTGACTCATCTGGATGTCTCCTTGGAGCAGGTCATGAAGGTGGCGGGCATCGTGGAACGGGTCTTCGGCGCGTCCTGAAGCGCGTCTGCCTCACATTTTACTTGCTTTTCATTCGTGAAATCCCTATTATAATTCGGTTTGTGTTTGTCTGTGTTGTAGAAATAGCCCGTAATGGGCTATTTTCATTTGAATCAACCAGGTACTCCATGCGTCTCCCGGAGCCCGTCCGCCTGCTCGTCGAGGAGTGTGTCGTTGCGAGCCAGGCAGTGGTCGTGGATCTCGTATTTCGCGGTCATTATCGTAAGCCGGTCCTCGAAGTGTACGTCGATGGCCCCGGTCCGGTAACAACCGAACTCTGTGCCGAAGTCAGCAGACGGATCAGTGCCGCGCTTGAAGGGAAGGATCTCATCTCCGCGGATTACCGTTTGGAGGTGTCCTCGCCGGGCCTGGACCGGCCTCTGAAGTACCTCTGGCAATACTGGAAGCACCTTGGCAGGCCGTTTCGCTTCAAGCTCGCAAGCCCCGAAGGGGGCGAAGCGCTGGAAGGGACCCTGAGTGCCGTGGAAGATGAAGTGCTGGTCGTGAAGACCGCGGATGCGGCAGAAACCCGCGTGCGCTTTGCAGACGTCCGGGAAGCAAGAATCGTGCTGCCGTGGTGATATGCCCCGGCTGCATTAGTATCCATTTGTGGAGGGTGTAATGAATTCGGAAATCGTCGAATCGTTCGCGCAGATGGTCCGCGAGAAGGGGATCGACAAGGATATCCTCGCCGGCATTGTCGAGGATGTATTCTCGATGATGGTGCGCAAGAAATACGGCCAAGATGCGAAATTCGACGTCGTGGTCAATATGGACAAGGGCGACATTGAGATTTTCCTTGAACGCGAGGTCGTGGAGACCGTGGAAAACCCCACGACGCAGATCGACAGGGAGACCGCGAAGGAGCTTTCAGGCGAGGACCTCGCCGTCGGCGAGGACTATGTGGAAGTGGTCCCGCTCGTGACCTTCGGCCGCCGTCTCGTCGTGAGCGCCAAGCAGAACCTGAACCAGCGCATCAAAGAGATCGAACGCGAGTTGATGTACAACGAATACAGCAACACGATCGGCGATATCATCGTCGGGGAGATCTACCAGATCCGCCGGAATGAAATCCTGATCAACCATAACAGGAACGAGCTGATCCTGCCGAAGAACGAGCAGATCTTCAAGGAGCGGTACAAGAAGGGCGATACGATCCGCGCTGCGGTGAAGGAAGTGCGCAAGAACAACGGCAACCCCGCCGTGATCGTCTCCCGCGCGGATCCCAAGTTCCTCGCAAAGCTGTTCGAAATGGAGATTCCGGAGATCTACGACGGGATCATCGAAATCAAGCGGATCGCGCGCGAGCCCGGAGAACGGGCCAAGGTGGCCGTGGAGTCGCATGACGACCGCATCGACGCCGTGGGCGCGTGCGTTGGCATGAAGGGCGTGCGCATCCATACGATCGTCCGCGAACTGAACAACGAGAACATCGACGTTATCAACTACACCGATGTTCCGGAGCTGTTCATCGCGCGCTCGCTCGCCCCCGCGAAGCTGAAGAGCGTGGAAGTGCAGAAAGAGGCCAAGACCGCCAACGTGCTGGTGGCTTCCGACCAGGTTTCCCTGGCCATCGGACGCAACGGGCAGAACATCCGGCTTGCGAGCAAATTGACCGGCTACGAAATCAATCTGATCAAGGAGGGCGGCGACGAAGACGAGTATGATATCGAGCTGGTGGACTTCAAGCCCGAGCTGGGCGCGGAGTTGTACGACAAGCTGATCACGGCCGGACTCGAGACCGCCAAGGACGTCCTGAATGCGACGATGGATTCGCTCCTGGCGATCGAAGGTCTGGACGAGGCACGGATCAAGGAAATCCGGGACATGATCCGGCGCGATCTGGAAGAAGCAGAAGTGGAAGATGAGGAAGAGCACGTGGAACCGGGAAAACCGATTGCCACGGCAACACCGGACGACCTGCCTCCGGGAGAGGCCGGCGCCGTACGTACCCAGCCCCCGGCGGCTGCGACCGAGCAGCCGCAGAATCCGGCACCTGCTCCCGGGGACGGTACGAAGAACTCGTAAAGGAATCGCATGGCTGAAACTGCAGAGAAGAAAAAGAAGGTCTACAAAGTTGCGACGGAACTGAACCTCTCTCACGAGACGTTGATCGAGTTTCTCCGCAAGAAAGGGCATGAGGTCAAAGGCCACATGTCGTCGGTGGATGACGACATGATGCGCGACATCCTGATCCATTTCAAGAAGGATAAGGATGTTGCGGAGAAACACCAGCGGAAGATCCAGGAGATTCGCGAGAGCAAGAAGCGCGCGGAGCGCAAGGCGGTGGAGGAGCAGGCGGAGCTGGC
>JADLEA010000410.1 GCA_020846365.1 Bacteroidota bacterium | reverse complement strand
GATGCCCAGGCCGCAATGTTCCCGCACATGATGGACGGCCCCGTGCGCGAGGTGGTCAGCGCGTATCGAAACAGGGCGCTCGGCTGGAAGCTTTCGGGCGCAGGCGGGGGAGGCTATCTCATCCTTATCTCCGAAAGCCGCATTAGCGGTACCATCCAGATCAAAATCCGCAGGCCATGATTCGCTTCGTGGAATGCTCTCACGGAATGGAGTGACGCATGTCCTGGGTCTTCCGAACCTTTCTTCTGATCTCCGGTGTCGCGTTTCCACTCTTCCTCTATGTCGCGCTGCGTATCGCCGCTTCATTCAGCGTCCTTCGCCCGACCGCCAGGCGGCGTGCACGGGAAGCAGCGTTTCTCGTTCTGGCGTGGTTATTTGCACTCCCCTTTGTCATGCTGGTGATCCGGCTTTGGGGAAATGCTTACGTTGTCCCGCGCTTCGACGCGCTCCCCGGCTGGATCAACCTGGTGAGCTTCTACCCCTTCTGGACCTCTCTCGTTATCGTGGTCGAAATCCTCGGTCCGTTCCTTCTTCTTGACATCGTCGGACTCCTGGGGAGGCTTTCGCCATCACGGCTTCCGCGACTCAAACGGACTCTCGCGTACGCACGCCTCGGCGTGGCCGCGCTCGCTCTTCTCTATGTGCCTGTGCGCACGGCAATGGATACCGCACACATACGTGAGGCATCGGAGCAACTCGCCATCAAAGACCTTCCCGCAGAACTGGAGAATTTCCGCATCTCTCTCGTGGGCGATGTCCAGGTGGATCATCACACGGGCGAAGGGAAGATCAGCCAGATGCACGAGCACGTTCGGAATTTCGGTCCTGCGCTGCTTCTTTCATCGGGCGATGTCGTCACCAGCGGGAAGGAGTTCCTTGAAGAAGCGGCGGAGGCGATGTGCGGTATGCGCGGGTCTGTTGCCTCGGTGGCCGTGATGGGTGATCACGACTTCTGGTCCGCTCCGGAGACCGTGCGCGACATGCAGATTGCATGCGGTTGGGAATTCCTGGACAACAGGCATACGGTCATTCACTATCGTGGGAGGAAGATTCTCATCAGCGGTCTGACGCACATCTACTCCGAGAGACTCAAGGAGGCGGAGCTCGAGGCATTTCTCAATGGGGCTCCGTCGGCAGACATCAGGATTCTCCTCGCTCACCAGCCGGCTGAACGCGTCATACACCGGGCCGCGGATGCAGGGTACCATCTCGTCCTCGCCGGCCACACGCACGGCGGGCAGATCGTTCTCCATCCTTTTGGATACACCGTGACGCCGAGCATGCGGGAGACCCGCTACTACAGCGGCCTCTACCACGTCGGGTCGATGCATGTTGTGGTCACCAACGGGGTCGGGCTCACCCTGGCTCCCATCCGGTATCACGCTCCCGCTGAGATCACGAACATCGTGCTCACGGCCTCCCCACAGACGTCACATAACACCCCGTAGCTGTACGGAATGCGCCGTGGCTGTAGACAATCCCGGTGGCCGCAGACACTCCTCGTGGCCGTACTACCCCGTGGCCGCACACGACCCTGTGTCCGCACCTATTTGAATCCGCTTGGGCCTTCTCCAGCTTGTGAAATGCGCCGAACGGTCCTTCGAAGCCGCCGATTGGGTTTTGCCGGGGCATCGAGATGCCTCTCAAAGGGGCAACCAGTGGGTAGGTGAACGGATTTTTACACCGAGGGCAAAATTTAACTTGACAAGTGGGGATCCTGCGTGTATATTCCCTTGTAAACGTTTACAAGGGCCTATCTGAACAACCTGACGACTGTTCCGCTTGAAATCTCTCCGGTGATGTAAACGTTTACAGGATTTAGTGATTCGTTGCCATTCGGACCTTCCGGCAGCGTGTTTCTCCAGTTGCACTAGTAACCTTCGTAGTCCAACAAACACCATCTCCAAACAATCACAAGAGGGGTTCCTATGGGCACAACGCGACGATTGATGATTGCCCTGGTGGTGGTTCTCACAGCGTGTTCGCTCGCCAACGCCCAGGTGGTCTGGCGCTCTGTGGCGAGTGGCGACTGGGGAGCCACAACCACCTGGGAGTATTCTACCGACGGCGGATCCACCTGGGGTGCTCCATCGGCAGTACCGGCCACGCGTGACACGAACAGCAACTTCATTATTGCTGCGGGACACACCGTGATCGTGGAAGCGAGTCCCAAGTACTGCCATAACCTGCTCGTTGAAGCGGGGGCGCAACTTCGGGCGGACACCACACAGCCGACGAGCGACATTCGCTACATCCGCATCAAAGGAGACACGCTCACGGTGAACGGTGTTTTTGGTCTTGCGGCTGATCCGGATGACAGCGCGGACGTCCTCAGTCTGCAGCTGTACGGTCCTGACCAGGTCCTGACGATTAATGGAACGGGTACGATAAACATCTGCCGCATTCGTCCCCACACCAGCCGGAAGAACATTACGGTTGTTTTTGATGCCGACGCAACGATTACGTACGTCGGATCGACCGGCGGTGGCGGGTCGGGTCTCTATGCTGCGAACGATGCCAACAACGACGACATCACGTATACGGTCAATGCAGGCCGCACCGTTACGTTAGTGGATCGATGCAACCTGGCCACAAGCTCGAGCACTTCCTCCGATGGGACCGCAAACACGACATTCAACATCGATGGCACGGTGAACCTGCTCGGAGGCAGCCTGAATCTTCGGGTAGCGGCAGGGAAGAGTTGTGTTCTGAACGTGACAGGGACGCTGAACGTCGGCGGCAATGTCTATCCAACCGGCGCGAGCGGAGTCTTGAGCACCATCTCTGTCTCAGGTAGCATGAACACCGGAACCCTTGGGGAGGGCACGCTGTACTTTGATGATCCGGCGCAGGTCGTAACGGGCGCCGGGGCATTTACGGTGGGCGCGGGAGCAACCTTCCGCACCGGTCTCCCCGCAGGGCTGCCTTCGGCGAGTGGTCAGATCCAGACCGCAACCGCGACATTCGATCCGGGTGCCAACTATGCGTATGTCGGATCCGGCGCGCAGGTCACCGGAGATCTTCTCCCTGCACATGTACGGGGATTGATCATTGACAACGCAACGGGCGTGACCCTGTCGCAGGACCTTCTGGTGGACTCCACTCTCACCCTGACCGATGGCGCGCTCTTGACGGGAAGCGACACGCTCTCTCTCGGCAGCGGTGCACTGGCGGCGCGCAGCAGTGGCTATGTCGATGGTCACCTCAAGAAGGTTGGTCTGACCGGAATCGAAACGTTCCCGGTAGGCACCTCGGGCGGTTACGCGCCCGTCACCATCACGCCTCTTCTCGGCACAGGCGACTTCACCGTCACCGCCCTCGCCGGGACTCATCCGGATATTCTGAACGATTCACGTGCGCTCGATCGCTACTGGTCGCTTGAGAGCGCGGGGATTGACTCGGCCCATGTGATGTTCGTGTATCCCACCGCCGACATCCAGGGGAACGGCGCCGCATATGTCGCCGGCCGCCACGGGACCGGCTCGAAGTGGTTCATGTATCCCACAACCGTTGTGCCGGCGGGAGATACCGCCTTTGTCTTCGGCGTCAACGAATTCTCCGACTGGACGCTTGGTCAACCCGCCGCATTCACCGGTCTGGACGACCCGGCATCGATGCCGGTCCTGAATTCGCTCAAGACCTTCACT
>JADLEA010000409.1 GCA_020846365.1 Bacteroidota bacterium | reverse complement strand
TGGCAGCAATCGGAATGCGAAGTTTGGTCTTCCTCCTCCTGACAGCCCTTGCGCATGCTGCCGGGTTCAGTCAGAGCAAACTGCTCATCCCCATGGACCTTCAGCAGACCGATCACCTGAAGGCGTATGGAATGGCGTACTGGGCGCTGACCAAGAACATCGAAGTGGATTGGCTGCTGAACTACCGCGGGGGTTCGTTCCTGATCGATACAAACCCTTTGCTCGCCAATGAATGCCGGATCCGGGGCGTTTCGTACACCGAACTTGCGGGAAGTCAGGCCGCACAATTGTACGCGGAGATCCAGCAGGAGGACAACAACATGGATGTCGTCCGCCTGGAGAAAGCCCCGACTATCGCAGTGTACGTTCCCCCGGGATTCCAGCCGTGGGATGATGCCGTGACGCTGGCACTCGAATATGCGGAGATCGGCTACGAGAAGCTCTGGGACAAGGAAGTGCTGGACGGCAAGCTGTTCACCTATGACTGGTTGCATCTTCACCACGAGGATTTCACCGGACAGTACGGCAAGTTCTACGCCTCCTTCGCCGGAGCCAGCTGGTACATCGAGCAACAGGTCATGCAGGAGAAGGAAGCGCAGCGGCTCGGGTTTAAGAAGGTCTCTGAATTGAAAAAGGCCGTTGCGCGCGGCATACGCGACTACGTGGCAAACGGCGGGTTCCTGTTTGCCATGTGTTCGGCCACGGATTCCTATGATATCGCCCTGGCCGCCGAGAACACCGATATCTGCGATGTCATGTACGATGGCGACCCGCCGGACCGGGGTGCCCAGGCAAAGCTTGACTTCTCCAAGACGTTTGCGTTCACCGACTTCCTCCTGGAACGCAACCCGCTCCGGTATGAGTACTCGGATATCGACCAGCCGCCGAGCGATCTCCTTGCAGTGCAGAATCCGGAGACGGACTATTTTACGTTGTTTGAGTTCTCGGCGAAGTTTGACCCCGTCCCGACCATGCTGACACAAAACCACGTCAACGTGATCAAAAGCTTCCTGGGACAGACGACGAATTTCAAGAAGTCGCTCGTCAAGAAATCCGTGGTGATTCTCGCGGAACGGGATGGCATGGATCAGGTGCGCTATCTCCACGGCAACTATGGCCGTGGGACGTTTTGTTTCTACGGAGGTCACGACCCTGAGGACTATCAGCATGCAGTGGGCGATCCGCCGACAGATCTCTCCCTGCACAAGAATTCCCCCGGGTACCGGCTGATCCTCAACAACATTCTGTTCCCTGCGGCGAAGAAGAAGCAACAGAAGACATGAAACCCGGGCCCGATACGCCGCAGCCAGTGACGCGTCGCCGCCCCCAATGATAGAAGGGTATCAATGAGCGAAGTCAATCAATGATGCGCGCCGGGGAGTTGATGCGGCACCCGACGGTGACTCAAAGACTATTCATCACTTCTGGAGGACTCATGCGTTCGTTAGCTCTGGTAATAGCACTCATGATTGCTGCGACGGCTTTTTCCCAGCCGGTCGTTGGCGGGTTGGCCCCTTCGGTGAACTTCGGCGTCCATGCAAACTTCATGAATGCCAATTTCCCCGGTCCACAAATCAACGGGGCAACGGCGCTGAAGGACGTGTACGGGGCGGGGTTCGGCGGTGGCATCCATCTGGATGTTCAGCTGGCCATGGTAAGCTTCCGAATCTCCGGCGATTATCTCTCCTTCTCCCCCGACAACGACAAGTATCGCCAGGGCCTTGAGGGGATCATCGGCACTGCGGCGGGGCAGTTCAGCGTGGACGGAGGCGGTATCACCATGCTCTCCGGGAACCTGAATGCGAAGATGGCCATCCTCCCGCTGCCCATCGTCAAGCCCTATCTTACAGGCGGTATCGGTCTGGCCCGGTTAAGCGTGGACGATGCGAAGGTGATGCAGAATGGTGTAGAAACGAAAGCGTACGGGGGCTTTTCTTCTGAGACATGCACCGCATGGAATCTCGGGGCCGGCGTGGATCTTTCCATCGGCGTGACACTCTTCCTCGAGGTCAAGTATATGTGGATTGTCACGGAGCCGGAGACGAGCACGCTGGTGCCGGTGACCATCGGGGTTACCTTCTAGGTCCCTGCAACCGACCGTGGTTGATGGCGCGAAGAGCAGCGGCTCAGCCCTGACATCCTGACCGAAGCGGGCCGTTGGCTCTTCGCGCGTCTGCTTTCCGATGTTGTTGCGCCTCTTCCATCATGCGGATGACCCCCTGTTGCTCCTGGCCCGACAACCGCTTCTTTCCTTCAGGACATAACATTCGTCGGACGGCTTCCAGCAAGCGAGTCTCATGACTCGATGGGACCGCGCGCAAAATGGACCGTCCTGATCGTCCGAGTCCGGCGTCTCCTGTAAGCCGGGCATAGAGCAGGATGAGAGGCAGGACACCGTTCAGCAGCACCGTGTCGATGCGTTGGCGACCCAATGAGGCGCCCATGGATGTCGATGTGGCGTTGAAACGAAGGTGCCTCCGCCAATACTCGTTCGGTGCAACATGAAATAACCTGCGAAGCGCACTCAGGCGTTGCCGTGGCGATCCCGTACCGTTCGATACGATCATCCGTATGCGGTGAAAAGCCCCCGGGGAAAACAAGCCGGGCAGGAGAAATACCATCGCCGCAAGCCGGGCGGTCGGGAAGTTGGCCGGCCGGAGACGAAAGAAGAGCCAGTCTGTCTCGTGGAGTGCCTGGACGGGTGTGATGCGGCGGGCGGTGTTCCACTTTCTCCTCAGGCGCCGCACAAGCGTCCTGCTCTCGCCTTGCGGGATTCTTGTGGAGACGGGAAGCAGGCCGGCTGCGCCGAACAGTAGCGCCATCATCGCCACCGGGTCCTCAAGCCGGTGCATGCGGAGGGTGATGAGAGGCACGTTGCGTGCGAGCGCGAGAAATGGTGCGGCATTCCGGGAGTACCCGCACGCTTCCATGATCACTTCGTACAGCACCTGCTCCCAGACCCACGGCATCCGCAACTCCGCACGTGTCCATTCATACTCTGCGACGGGAATCTCACCGGGGCTTCCTTCATAGCGAACTTCCGGTTCGGCCACCGCGTGCCGCCCTTCCTCGAACAACTGCTTCACACGGTGCTCCAGACGCTCGATCCTGTTCTGTATTCTCTCCCATCCCTTCCGCTGAAGGAACATGCGGGGTGACCTGCAACGATTCAGACGGAGCGTGATCGAGGTGAGCAGAGTCTCCCGCGGCTCAACCGGTTCAGGGACCGTACTGTTGAGGAGCGTGTGATCGAGGATGAGGAGGGGGAGGGTGCGGCGGGCAGCAGTGCGAACGGCTACAGCCCTGGCCGGAGATCCGGCCACGACATGCAGTACCACTCGGTTGTAGTGCGGATCCGTGTCGTGTCCATGCGCGTACCAATCCTCCGGCGACCGGTGAATCTCAATGTCTCCATGGTACGAACAGTTGCCGATACGAACGAGCGCGTCAAGGAAGTCCGGACCGCCGTCAAGATTCGGGGTGCCGTTGAAGAGGATGCGGACGGGAATGCCGTCGCTGGTGGTGAGGGGTGTGGTTCTGGTGATGCGGGATTCCCAGAATCGGCGAATGACCTCTTCCGGAATGTCCGGCATCTACCGAAAATACTCCTCCCGGTATCTGTTGATTTCGTCGCGGAGCAAGAGCGCAGCAGAACGGGCAGCGTCGGCAAAGTCCTCGTTGGCGGAGGCATACAACACGCTCCGCGCAGCAGTCAGGAGTGCCAGAAAGCCGGCGGCATTGCAGCCGAACCGGACGGATTTCTTCAGATCCCCTCCCTGAGCGCCGATACCCGGTATGAGCAAGGGAAGACCAGGTGCCAGCGTTCGGATGGCGCGGAGCTGTGCCGGCCTGGTCGCGCCTACAACGAGCCCGAAGTTTCCGGCAATGTTCCACTTCTTGACGCGCCGAACCACCCGTTCGTACAGAGGTTTTCCCCCGACCTTCAGATACTGAAAGTCTTTCGCGCCGGGGTTTGATGTCAGAGCCAGCACAAAGACCCCTTGCCGCGGGTCCTGAGAGAACGGCTGAACCGAGTCGAATCCCATATAGGGGTTTACCGTTGAAGCATCAAAAGCGAAATCCTTGAAGATGGAACGCGCATACATTTCCGACGAATTGCCGATATCCCCCCGTTTCCCGTCCGCGATGGTGATCACGTCTTTGGGAATGACCGCAAGGGTCTCACGGAGAATCTCCCACCCCCGGTTACCCATGGCCTCATAGAAGGCGAGGTTGAGTTTGTATGCGCAGACGCTGTCGGCTGTGGCCTCGACAATGCGCCTGTTGAACTCCGCCACCGGGTTCTCCGCATGCTGCAGGCTGGCAGGTATTTTCCGGGGGTCAGGATCCAGACCGATGCAGAGAAGGGATTGACGGGTTTTCTGGGACGCAAGGAGTCGTTCGGTGAAGTTCATGGACGTTCTGCCGGGCTGCTATAGGATATACACGAGAGATGAACGGATTACGAGGTACGCAGAAACTGTTCCTTCGCCTTCACGGTGAGCACTTCATTCATGGAGCCCGTCCGGTATCCCTGGAGATCCAGCGTCACATACGTGAAGCCAAGGCCTTTGAGATATTCGACGAGCTCCTGGCGCAGCGGCTCGGCGACGAGGCGGGCGAGTTCCTGTTGCCCGACTTCGATGCGCGCCGTGCTGGCGTCGTGGAAGCGGACCCGGAAGAAACGGAATCCCCGTTCCCTGAGAAAGGTTTCAGCGGCGTCGACCCGCACCAGGTTCTCCTTGGTGATACCGATGCCGTAGGGAAAGCGGGATGAGAGGCATGCAAAAGCCGGCTTGTCCCACGTGGGAAGGTCGAGGTGCCGGGAAATCTCCCTGACTTCGGCCTTGCTCAGCTCCGCTTCCAGGAGCGGGGAGCGCACCTGCCGTTCGTCCCTTGCCCGCATGCCGGGACGGAAGTCGCCGAGATCGTCCGTGATGGTGCCGTCGGCAATCCAGGGAATCTTCTCCCGTTCCGCGATCTCCTGCAGCTTGGAGAAGAGTTCCGTCTTGCAGAAGTAGCAGCGGTCGGGAGGGTTTTCTTTGAACTTCAGCACGTCGGTCTCTTCGGTGCGCACCACCTCAAAGCGGGCTCCCATCTGTTGTGCGAGGGCCACCGCCTCTTCGAACTCCTTGGACGGGTAGGTTTCGGACTGTCCGATGACGGCGAGGGCGTTCGGCCCAAGCACCTGCGAGGCAACTTTGAGAAGGAGGGTGCTATCCACGCCCCCGGAATACCCGATGACGACGCTCCCCATCTCACCCAGAATTCCCTTCAGCCGGGTATATTTCTCATCGATTGCCGCAGCAAGCATAGTGCTCTCCTCGAGATGTACAAAAAAGACCTCGCCCTGCATGTGCAGAACAAGGTCGTCGTCCGCGCCACGCGTCAGATCTACTTGCGCAACAGGTTTTTAAATTCCTTGATGGATCTCACACCCGGAAATTCCCGCTCAAAATCCTTGCGTTTCTGGGGATTCAGCGTGAAGGAGTTCTTGAGGGATTCCACGGCTTCATACGTCCGGTTCAATACCAGAAGGACTTTTGCCCTCATGTAGTAGGAATCGGATGAATGCGGGTTTATCTCCACGGAACGATCAAATGCCTTGAGGGCCTGCCGGAAATATCCGAGCTCAAACAGCGTCTCTCCGTAGTCCAGCCATGCCTCGCCGTTTGTCGGCTCGAGGCGGGTGACCATCCGGTAGCTGATAAGGGACTCGCGAACCTTTCCCATATTATAGAGCAGGTCCGCCTTTGCATACCAGAGTTCCGGGTATTCGCGGCAGAGTTCGATGGCTTTGTTGTAGTCGGCGAGGGCTCTCCGGTTCTCTTCGAGCGCATCGTAACAGCTCCCCCTGCCGAAGTAGGATTCATAGTGATTGGGATCAATCCTTACCGACTGGGTGAAGCACTCAATGGCTTCCTTGTACTCCCCGAGCTCTTCGTAGGCGTTGCCGAGGTTATGCCAGGCCGGGAGGTCTTTGGGCTCCAGCCGTATGGTCTCTCTGTAGCTTTGCACGGCATCCTGGAGTCTGCCAAGATTGGCGTAGGCATTTCCCTTGTTGTACCAGGCGGCGGGAAATCCCTCATGGATGGCCAGGGCCAGGTCATAGCTTTCGAGGGCTTTGTGGTACTGGCCGAACCGGCTGAGCACGATCCCTCTGTTGTACCAGGCATTGTGATTGTAGGGGTCCCGGTCCAGGTGCTCATCATAGCACCGGAGCGAGTCTTCAAGCTGGTCAAGGTAGTCGTAGCAATACCCGAGCTCGTACCAGGCTTCCCTGTGCTCGGGGTTTCCTTCGAGAATGAACCGGAAGATCTGGGCGGCTTCTTCGTACTTCTCCATCTTCTCGAGGGTGACGGCTTTGTTGAACAGCGCGTCTTCGTGGGCGGGTTCGATGTCGAGGGCGCGTTCGAAGCATGTCAGCGCCTCCTCCAGCCGACCCAGGTCGTCCAGCGTGATCCCCCGGTTCACCATGATGTCCGGGTCCACGGGATTCAATCCAAGGGCGGTGTCCAGCGCACTGAGTGCCTCTTCGTAGCGGTACAGATTGCTCAGAATGAGGCCCTTTCGCTGCCAGGCGTCCGCACTATACGGCACGAACGTGAGGAGCCGCTCGACCATGCGCAGCGCTTCTTCATACCGTTCGTGGTCAAAAAAGTAGCTTACGAGCTCTTCCAGCGCCTCGATGCTCGTGATATTGGAGGCGCCGTCTCCGTAGAGATCCTTGTACTTCTTGAGCTCGTCCTCGAAGCGGTCGTGCTTCCCCTCTTCGCTGTCATCGTCGTCAAAACCGCTAAAATCCATTTTGCTCATTGCCGCTCCGTTGGCACCGCTTTCAAGGACAATAAATCAAAAACCGGAGGGGAAGTCAAGCGATTGATTTTGAGGGGGGTAGACCGTATATTAATACCTTAGTTTTCAATGATTTCTGCGAATATTGAGAGTGTGCGGGAAAGAATTGCCGCCGCATCCCGGCGCGCCGGTCGCCGGCCGGAAGATGTGACCCTTGTGGCGGTAAGCAAAACCTTTCCCGCGGAGCGGATTCGAGAAGTCGTCCGCGCAGGTGTCAGCGACATCGGGGAGAATTACGTCCAGGAGTTGCTTCCCAAGCGCGATGCCCTTGCCGGGGAACCCGTGCGGTGGCATTTCATCGGGCACCTCCAGACCAACAAGGCGAAATCGGTCGCTGCGTGGGTTACGATGGTGCATGCGCTTGACAGCCAGGCGCTCGCACAAGAGCTTGATACCCGGGCGGCCCGCGCGAACAGGACGATCGACGCTCTTGTGGAAGTGAATACCACCGGCGAACTGTCCAAATTCGGCATCGCGCCGGATCAGGTCCTCCCCTTCGTCCGATCACTGGAGGGGTTTTCACATATCCGCATCTGCGGGTTGATGACGATCGGACCGTTTCTTCCGGACCCGGAAGGCTCGCGTCCCATGTTCCGCCGCCTTCGGGAGCTCCGCGAGACCCTAGCCCGCCACTCGCAGGAAAACCTGGACCCCGTCCACCTCTCCATGGGGATGACAGGAGACTTTGAGGTGGCCGTGGAGGAAGGAGCGACATTGCTCAGAATCGGGACCGCGTTGTTCGGATCCCGCCCAAAGAGAAGCTGAATGCGATTCCCGGATAGTTGGAGGAAGGCCGTATGAAACTGACACCGCTGGATATTCGTAAGCAGGAATTCAAGAAGGTCATGCGGGGATATGATCCCGTGGAAATCGAGACCTTCATGGAAATGACGGCGAATGAATTTGAAGAGCTGATCCGGTCGCAAAAAGACATGCGGGACCGGGTGATCGAGCTGGAAGTCCAGCTCAAGGATTATCGCCAGATCGAAAAAACGCTCCAGCAGACCCTCCTGCAAGCCCAGGAGACCACCGGCAAGGCGTATGAAGCGGCACGCAAGGAATCGGAGCTTATTACCCGCGAGGCCGAGCAAAAAGCCGCTGCGATCATCGCTCAGGCCCATGTGGATCTCGCACAGCTGAAAAAAGATCTGCAAGAGCTCTCCACGCGCAAGGAATCGCTCGTGCATCAGCTTCGCGTCATTCTGAGCGCCGAGCTGGATCTCCTGAAAACGCTTGAGCTCGGAACGGCGGAAGGACTGGTGGAGCCGTCTCCGGCGGGGACGGGTAAAGCTGCCATCGACCTTGACCTTGTCGCACGAAACATAGACCATGACTGACCAGCAGAAACAACGAGAGGAAGCCGTCGCCTTCCTGCGCACAAAGACCGCAGCGACGCCGGGCATTGGCATCATCCTCGGCACCGGCCTCGGCGGACTGGTGAAAGAGATCCAGGTGAAGACGGTCATCGACTACGGGGACATTCCGCATTTTCCCGTGTCCACCGTCGAATCCCATCACGGCAAGCTGATCTTCGGAACCTTGGGCAAGAAAGAGATCGTGGCAATGCAGGGCCGGTTCCATTACTACGAAGGGTACACCATGCGCCAGGTGACCTTCCCTGTGCGCGTGATGAAGGCCCTGGGCGTCAGCACGCTCCTGATTTCCAATGCCGCCGGGGGAATCAACCCTCAGTTCCGCAAAGGAAGCCTGATGCTCATCACCGATCATATCAACCTGCTCGGGGACAATCCGCTGATCGGACCGAATGATGACACGCTGGGCCCGCGGTTCCCGGATATGTCCGAACCGTATAGCAAGAAGCTGCGCGGTCTGGCCGAACAGGTGGCGCTGGATGAGAAGATCCGGCTGGAGCGCGGCGTCTTCGTCGCGGTTCCCGGTCCGAATCTCGAGACACGCTCCGAGTACCGCTTCCTGCGACTGATCGGAGCAGACGCCGTTGGGATGTCCACGGTCCCCGAAAACATTGTGGCCGTGCACATGAGAATGGACGTCATGGGCATCTCCATTATCACAGATGAATGCTTCCCGGATTCCCTGAAACCAACGGGCCTCGATGAGATCATTGCAGTGGCCGGCGAAGCAGAGCCGAAACTGACGACTATTATGAAACGCGTCGTGGAACGTTGCTGACGACGCCGACAACAAGCGCATGAAGAAATTCAAAGAACTCACAGAGAAGATCTCCTACCCCGCTGTCGAACGGGAAATCCTTGCGTTCTGGAAAGAAC
>JADLEA010000408.1 GCA_020846365.1 Bacteroidota bacterium | reverse complement strand
AGCTGAAACCCATCCATCTTGGGCATCATGGCATCAGCCACGATCATCTGGACCGGCTCGTCGAGCACCAGCGTGAGCGCTTCAACACCGTTCCGCGCCAGAAGGGGGGCGTACCCATTCTCCGACAACACGTCTTCCAGCAACTCCAGATTTTCCTGGACATCATCCACGAGCAGGATCTTCAGACGATGACCGTCACCGATCTCTGGCCCGCTCTTTTCAGGAGGATTCGTCATGAACTCATCACTCTGGATGGTGATTGTACTCAACAGGGGAATCGTAACCAATGTATTAATATTGGCCACCTGGCCGCAATACGCAAATTTACGTATTTCCGAAGGGTAATACTACGTAGTTGGCCAACTGTCGGCAGGAGTTTGAAGCCGTATGGTCAAATCTAGCGGGGAAGGATCACAATGCCGTTCTTTATGGCATAAGCCACCAATCCGGCACTTTCGTGGATGTTCAGCTTCTTCATGATGTTGTTGCAGTGAGTGTCCACCGTCCTGGTGCTGATGTGCAATAGATCGGCGGTTTCCTGATGAGTCTTCCCCTCCGCAATGAGCTGCAGTACCTCTCGTTCACGGGATGTCAAGCGATGCTCCGGAATGGGCCGGGAGGGTGGCTCGGTGCCGGGGGTTTCCCCGGACTGCATGAAGGAATCCAGAAGGATTCGTGAAACCGACGGGCTGAAGAACGCGTGTCCGGTGTGGACCGCCCGGATGGCCGTGTAGAGGTCCTCGGCCGAGCTGCTTTTCAGCATGTACCCGTTTGCGCCGCTCCGCACCACCTGCAGGACATACTCCTCGTTGTCATGAGCGGACAGAACCAGGACCTTGACACGCGGGGCTTCCTTCCTGATGCGCCGGGTAGCCTCAAGACCGTTGAGCTCCGGCATGCCGATATCCATGAGCACCACGTCCGGCTCAAGCTTCAGCGTCAGGTCTACCGCCAGCCGTCCGTCAGACGCCTCCCCGATCACCTCAATGCCTTCCGCAAGAGAAAGAAGGGACACGAGGCCGCGGCGGACGATCGTATGGTCGTCGGCAACGAGGACAGCGATGGGCCGGGATTTCATGGGGTCATGCGCAGATGCATGCCCAATGTACATGATAAGGAGAAGAGTGTCAACCGAACGGTGAGCCGCAGGGGGAGGAAGATTTGTCTCTTACTTCTCGGGCGGTTGTTGTTTGACATCCTTCAGCATGGCATCCACCACTTTTTCCGTAACCTCCCTTTGGAAGTAGAACCCCTTACGGATTTTTTCCCGGATGGCCTCAAACCGGCCGGACTGTTCGGCCTCGTATAAAGCCCTGGCTTCGTCCGAAACTTCGACGCGGTCCGCTTTCTCTTCGGAGTCTTTCGCTACTTTCTCGCGCCCCGGGGATTTCTGCGCGGGTTGCGATTTGTTGCCCTTGACCGGGTCGACGGAGCCGGAAGAAGTGATGATTTCTTGTATTGGCATAAAAAGTACCTCGTCCTTAAGAGCCCCCGCGTGTATCCATCCCTGACTGTCGCACGCGGTGCTCGCTTCTGTTACGGCCGTTTCCCGCTCTTGAGCGCCAGGCCCATAACCTTCTCTTCATACTGCATCAGCTTTCGGGTCTCTTTGAGTGCCTGGTAATACTTCCCGTTGTATATGGCTTCGCTGATGGTCTTGAAGCGCTCTGTCGTACTCGGCGCGGCATGGATGATGTCCTGTGCCAGTTCCCAGTAGAGCTTCTGGTATTTGCCCAGGTTTTCGCCATCAATATACATCAGCTGGATCACAAAGTACACCCTTTTGCACGGTGTGTCGGCCTTTGCCTCGCTCAGGATCTCCTTTTCGCGCAGGAGCGGGACTTCGTTCTCCACCATGATCTCGATGGTTTTGCCGGTGGCGTTGCGTATCACCGCGCCACCGGCAATAACCCGTTCGTTGGCTTTCATTGACAGCTTCAGAGCCATACGTTATCCCAAGAGCTGCTCCAATTGCGCCGTGCCACCTTCCACAAGCCCGACAGACAGCCCGGCAATGTCACGCCGGATAATGCCGCTTGTTGTTTCCGCCCCCACTTCGTCCATTCCCTGGTCGTAGCTTGAACCTGGAATGCCGAAGGTTTGTTCCCGGAGGCGTTCCCGTCGGGCCTGGAGCGCGACCGTGGCATCGTCCAGATACTGCACAGCCCGTGCGATGTCCTGATCACTCACCGATTCAGGTGGCGAGAGTTCTGGCAGGCGAAGTCCCAAAGGACCCGTTTTTACATCCTCACTCCATACCGTCCTGGTCATACCATTCGGTTCGATGACAAAGGTCCAGTCATCTGTTACGACGTCTTTCACCTCTTTCGCTCGAACCGCGAGCGTCCGTTCATCAGCTTCTGGAGCGAGAGCCAGTTTGTCAATCATGGCGCGAAGGCCTGTATATCCGCGAAGACGCCGGATGCGTTCTTCACTGCCGGGAGGAAATGGCGGATAATTCTTGGTCACCATTTCCAGCTCCTTTTTCATCGCATCCATCGTCGTCCCGACGGTCTGCATGGCCTGATCCATCGTCCTGATGGTCGCCGCAACGGCATTCGACCGGTCGTGTAGCGCCGAAAGACGCCTGAACTCCGGCGTCGATCGCGTCATGTCTTGACGGTCAACCGGATCACTCTGTGCACTCTCCGGAGGCATCTCAGATCCCCCCTGGGAGGCAAGTCTGTCAAGCCGCTCCTGGGACCGTCTCAGACCCTGAGGGCCTTGATCGGATCCTATGTTGAGTATTGACATTGCTCACCTCGTAAACCAAGGATCGGGAGGAGGGGCTATCCCTCCTCCCTACCTTGGTGATCCTTAATGTTGTCAGAATCAAAACAACGTCAGGACCGACTGGGCATTCTGGGCTGACAGGCTCAGAGCCGTGGTCCCCAGAGACTGCCTGGTCTGCAACATGAGCATGTTCGCGCCTTCTTCGTTCATGTCAGCATCCGTCAATGCACTGGCACCGGTCTTGAGCGTCGCAATCATCTGATCCGCCCAATCCGCACGTGTCTGCACAATGCTCAGGCTGGACGACAGAGCCGATGTCTTCACGCGGAGGGTATCCAACGCGGACGACAGCTGTGTCAGGGCCGAGTTGATGGATGCCGTACCGTCGGTGGCATCGGACCAGGACGCGGTGATGCCGCCGGTGGCCTGGCCGACGATACCGATCGTCAGACCCGTCGCAGAGGCGCTGAATCCTTCGACGCTCAGCGAGCTCGCACCGTCTTCATTGAACTTCACCGTCATCGTGTTGCCGATCAGCAGGTTCGTGCCGCGATAGCCGGAATCGCTGGCCATCGTGTTGATCTGGCTGATCACCGCATTGTACTGCGTCACGTACTGGGCACGCGACGTCGCATCGCTCGTGGCAAGAGCGGCCTGCGCAATACCTTTTGCGGATTCGATGAGGGTGTTGATGGAGTCGATGCCGCTGCTGGCGGTCTTCACCGTCTGAATCGCTTCGTTCATGCTGTCCTTGCGGGCAGAAATGTCGCTCGCGCGATTCGAGTGCGCCTTGGCTGCGAAATAGTTGGTCGGGCTGTCCAGAGCGCTGTTGACCTTCTTGCCGCTTGAAAGCCGCTCTTGCGTACGGTTCAACAACGAAACCGTATTCTGCAGGCTCAGCAAATTGGCCCGCATCGCACCCGTCAACGAGATTTCTTGTGCCATTGGATATCCCCTTTCTAGGAATATGGTTATGGTTGTGGGCTGCCTCTTCTGAGGCTATACCTATTCCTACTATCGGCTGAAAAAGGAAAATCTTTAGCCGAAGGGGCACTTTTTTTTCGAGGAGGGTAAGTTGTTGTCAGTGCTCAGATTAGCAAGAGACGCAACCTCCGGGCGGACTACCGGCCTGTGGCGGCCTCGATATCCCGCGCAACGCATTCAATGACTTGCTCTGTTATCTCAGGGTGCAGATAGTACCCCTGCCGCACCCGCTCCCGAATCATCTCCAGTTTCTCGAGTTTCCCCGCTGAATAGAGCGCCTGGGCTTTGCGGGACACGTCAACCCGATCGCCATGCTCCGCCTCGCCTTCCGCCATCGTGCTCCTCTCACCAACGGCCCGGCCTTTTCTGACCATGTCGGCCGAACCTGTATTGCTCATGATGGAATCGATGGTCATGGCGCACGCTCCTGGCGGACGATGTGTTATTGGGCCGAGCCCTTAAGGCCGGCTGCGATGTTCGTGTTGATGTTGATCAGGATGTCCAGCTTCTCCGGCGCAGGAAAGGCAAGGGTGTCAAAGATCCGCCGGTCGATGAAGGCGCTCAGACGAAGGACGTTCTCTTTGATTGCACGCGGCAACGGGTTCTTCTCGTCCAGGAGAGCCACCTGGAAGAATGTCCATAACCTCTGGTTGTACCGCAACGCCTTCTCCAGGCTTCTGTCCCGATCCGGAGCAGCCCAGTGCGTCTGTACGTGCTTCATCAGCGCCGCAGCTTTCATTAACACTGCCGCCTCCGCCTCTCTGTCACCCAGCACCGCAATCTGGTTCCGACCGTATACCTCTGCCTGAGTTGCTTGCATGACCTATCGTCCTTCGGTTATCTTCTTGCGTTCGTTGCCTGTCAAAAGTTGTGGAGAAGGGGAAGGTCAGGGACCTTCCCCCTCCCCATGTCCATCACTTCTAGAAGAGCGTCAGCACCGACTGAGCGTTCTGGGCCGACAGGCTCAGTGCTGTTGTACCCAGAGACTGCCTGGTCTGCAACATGAGCATGTTCGCACCTTCTTCGTTCATGTCGGCTTCTGTCAGGTTGCTTGCACCCGCTTTCAGGGTGGCAATCATCTGATCCGCCCAATCCGCACGTGTCTGCACAATGCTCAGGCTGGACGACAAAGCCGATGTCTTCACGCGGAGGGTATCCAACGCGGACGACAGCTGTGTCAGGGCCGAGTTGATGGATGCCGTACCGTCGGTGGTATCGGACCAGGAGGTGGCGATGCCGCCGGTGGCCTGACCGACAATACCGATCGTCAAACCGGTCGCAGAAGCAGTGAAGCCTTCGATGCTCAGGGAGCTCGCACCGTCTTCATTGAACTTCACGCCCAACGTGTTGCCGATCAGCAGGTTCGTGCCGCGATAGCCGGAATCGCTGGCCAGCGTGTTGATCTGGCTGATCACCGCATTGTACTGCGTGACATACTGCGCACGCGACGTCGCATCGCTCGTGGCAAGAGCGGCCTGCGCAATACCTTTCGCGGATTCGATCAGGGTGTTGATGGACTCGATGCCGCTGCTGGCGGTTTTCACCGTCTGAATCGCCTCGTTCATCGTGTCCTTGCGGGCGGAAATGTCGTTCGCGCGATTCGTGTGCGAGCGCGCCGCGAAATAGTTGGTCGGACTGTCCAGAGCGCTGTTGACTTTCTTGCCGGTGGACAGCCGATCCTGGGTCCGATTCAGCAATGAGACCGTGTTCTGCAAGCTGAGCAGGTTGGCCCGCATCGCGGAAGTCAGGGATATTTCTTGTGCCATACTCCAAACCCCTTTCTGGGTGGTTGTTGTTGATGATGAAGTGGAATCGTGATGTGGACCGTAACCGCTTGCACACCTTCACCTTCTGTGTTTATTATCGGTCGATCGGGGAGGGAGTTTAGGGAACCGGAGCTGATTTTTTCGGGGGGGGAGGGCGAAAAACGGGGCTTTTAGCGGGAATTCCTCCTCATCTTCAGATCATCCAGAACGCGCGCAATAACGGCACCCCAACCACCGGGCTGGGCCTGACGAAAAATCCTCATCGTGGGATACCACGGACTCGTCTCACGGCCCAACAACCACCGCCAGTCCGGCGAAAATGGAACCAGCATCCACACCGGCTTCCCCATCGCACCCGCAAGATGCGCGACCGCCGTGTCTACAGTAAGCATCACATCCATGTGCGCGATCACCCCGGCCGTGTCTTCCATGTCCCGCAACGCCGGACCCAACTCCTCTATCGCAATGCCGCGGGGCTTCACGATCCGCGCGTCCCCCTCCTCCCCCTTCTGCAAACTGAACAGCCGGACCCCTTCGCATTGGCCGAAACCAGTGAGATGCTCGGGCCGAAGCGACCTGTTGACATCATTCCTGTGACCCGGATTGCCCGCCCATACCAGCCCCACTCGCAACCGCCCCGTTCCGTCCACACACCGGTCCCGCCACCGCTCCACACAACTGGGGCCCGGCCACACGTAAGGCACGGTGGATGGAATCGAGTCCAACGTCGTGCCCAGAACTCCCGCCAGTGAGAGCAGCGGACACTCGACGTCTGTCTGAGGTATCTCCTCCCCCCGCACATAGACCTCGCTCACTCCCTCGACATGACGGAAGAGCGAGGCCAGCTCCCGGTGACACTCTACCACCACCGTTCCTCCACGCGCAGCAACCATAGGCGCAAAACGAATAAACTGAATTGCATCCCCCAGACCCTGCTCGGCATAGAGAAGAATGCGGTGAATTCCCGGGAGCTCTCCTCCTTTCCACCGCCGACCGGGATCTGTCCGGCGATAGGGAGCCGCAGACATCTTCTGCCAGCGCCATTCGTATTCCGACCAACCCTCCTCGAACTTCCCCTGAACAAGCAGTGCATGCGAAAGAAGCCAGTGCGCATCAACACAGTCCGGCTGATCACGCAACACAGCACGGAGCACCGCTTCCGCTTCTGCCGGACGAATTCCCTGTATCAAGGCGTGAGCATAGTTCAACCCGGCCGGGACGAAGTGAGGGTTCCGTCCGAGCGATGCACGGAACGCCTCTTGGGCCCGGTCGGGATACCCGCATTCCTGCCACGCAAGGCCGAGATTGTTGTGCACTTCGGGGAGATCCGTTCCATGCACGAGCGCCTTCTCATACAATACTACAGCGCCCGCAGGGTTGCCTGCCGCGCGCACACTGTTTCCAAGATTGTAGTGTACCGCGCCCGAGGCAGGGACAAGCAGCAGCGTGGATTCAAAGACCCGAATCGCTTCGTCGTAGTAACCGCAATCGTGCAGCGCCAGTCCAAGATTGTTCAGAAGTGCGGGTTCCGAGGGGGAGAGTCGTACGGCCTCCCTCGCCCGTGCGAGCCGCTCTGATGCGTCTGTATCCCGCGCCATATGATCCACCGTCACGCCCACTCTTCCCGCTCCTGCAGGCCCGTCAGGTCTCGAAGTGCCTGGGCTACCTGTGTGACCACCCCGTCCCAATGCTGGTCCTCCGTCTGACGAAACAACCGCATAGACGGGTACCATGGACTCCTGTCACCGACACGCATCCACCGCCAATCAGGGTCAGCGGGCAACATCACCCACGCGGGCTTGCCGAGAGCGCCCGCGAGATGTGCAACAGAAGTGTCGATCGTGATCACGAGATCCAGAACTGAAAGCGCGGCTGCGGTGTCTCCGAAATCGCATATCTGAGGAGAAAGATCACCCGGCCTCAACGCGGCGGGCACCGTCT
>JADLEA010000407.1 GCA_020846365.1 Bacteroidota bacterium | reverse complement strand
TGCATGTGGTCCAGGAGAACGCCCTTCAGCTCCAGAATGCTCCCCTTGATATCCAGCAGCGCCCGGAGGATCAGCTCGCGCTCCGCCTGCTCGACACTTCTGCCCAGGGGAACCGGAAGATTCCTCTCCTCCGCCTCCTGGTGATACTCTTTCAGATACTTCTGAACATCCTGCGGCTCGAGATAGCGGCCGTTCTCCAGCACCAGCATGCTCTCCACCACGTTGCGAAGCTCCCTGATGTTTCCCGGCCAGTGATAGGATTGCAGAAGGGACATCGCGGCGGGACTGATGCCGGCGAACGGCACGTTGTTCCTGCGGGAGACGTCCTCGGCAAAGTGCCGGAAGAGCAGCGGGATATCCTCCACCCGCCTCCGCAACGGAGGGATGCTGATGTTCACGGACCGGAGGCGGTAGAAGAGATCCGCCCGGAACTGTTGCGCCTGCACTTCCGCTGCGAGGTTCTTGTTCGTCGCGGCGATGACCCGCACGTCCACCGTCCGGGGGACCGACGAACCGACACGGAGAAACTCCCCGTTTTCGAGGATGCGCAGGAATTTCACCTGGGCCGCCATCGGCAATTCCCCTACCTCGTCCAGGAATATACTGCCGCCATCGGCAAGCTCGAAATATCCTTTTCGCTGCTCGGAAGCCCCGGTAAAGGATCCCCGTTCATGGCCGAAAAGCTCACTCTCGATGATGCCTTCCGGAATGGCCCCGCAATTCACGGTGATCAGGGGTTTCTTGGCGCGCGGACTGGCCTCATGGATCGCTTTGGCGACGACTTCTTTGCCAACACCGCTCTCTCCTGCAATGAGCACGGTGATGTCCGTCGGCGCGACCTGTTCGATCACCTCAACGATCTTGCGCATCTCGACGGATTCGCCGATGATGCCGTGTTCTTCCTGAAAACGTCCGGATGGTATGTGCACTGCTGCGTCAGACATGCTCTATCGTGAAATGACGATCGCGTCAATTCCCATTTTCTTCTTCACGGCGGCGGCGGCACCTTTGGCCTCTTCATACGTCGCGTAGTCCCCCACCAGCACGATGAACAAAGACCGCGTGTCGCGCACTTTGCTCACCATTTCTGCCGGGTATCCCTGTGATTCAAACCGGGCCTTTTGCGTCTCGGCATTCGCATGGAGCGTGAACGCTCCCACCTGGAGCGAGAAACGCACGGGGATCGGGGCGTCCGAATGCGGTTGCGGGGATACAGGAGTTGCTTCCGACGGTTGCTCGCTCGTCTGCGGCGGGGGCTCCGCAGACGTCTCTGCGACACCCGGCTCCTGACTCGTGTGCGTCTCCGGTGGCGTCGAAACCACCGTGGCCGGCTGTTGCGCAAGGGGATCCGGCGTCGGGAGTGATGGCCGTGCGCCCTGCGCCGCACCAGCGGCCTCCCCTCCGAAAGGCGAAGCGGGATAGCTGGTCCTGAGCTGGGTCATTTTCAGTTCGGCGGTGCGGTACAGGCCGAGCGCATAGTAGAACTGGTACACCTTGTACAATGCGTCGTCGGCCCATTCACTCGACGGAAAATTGTCTACAATACCCTGATACGTCCGCACGGCGTCGGCCCCCTCCCGCGTCAGCAGCGCCTGAAGGTACATCACACCCGGATGGTTTGGATATTTGCTGATCAGGGACGGCAGCTGTTCGCGGACGGACTCCCCTGCGCCAGCGTTCACCTGCGCGACCATCTGTTGGATGTCCGGCGCGGTTCCCTGTGCCATGAGGCTGCTGATCGAACAACCGCAAAAAATGCATGCAAGCAAAATGCGCATCATGAAATTCACCTTACCATGCTAGGCGGCAACGAGAGGACGTCCGAAGAGCGTTGCCGAATTCACTCGTTCGATGTGGATCTGGAGCGTGTCGCCGACCGCTTCGTGCTGATGCGGAAAGACGACCGTCTTGTTGGTGTCGGTGCGGCCCATGTACGCCGCATCGGATTTCTTGCTGGGTCCTTCGACGAGCACGGGCAGGACGGTCCCTACCAGGGGCCGGTTCAGCTCAAGTGCGATGAGGCGCTGCATCGCCACAATCTCTGTGACGCGGGCGCTCTTTACCTCCTCCGGTATATCGTCCCCCATCTCCCACGCCTTGGTTCTCTCCCTGGCGGAGTACAGGAATGTGTAGGCGCCGTCATACTGGACTTCGCGCATCAATGCCATCGTCGCGGCATGATCTTCATCGGTCTCCGTAGGGAACCCGGAGATGATATCCGTGGAGAGACTCACCCCTGGAATAGCACGCCGGATTTTTTCCACCAGCCGCAGGTACCCGGCCGTGTTGTACGTTCTGTTCATGAGGGAGAGAATCCGGTCCGAACCGGACTGCACCGGAAGGTGGATGTACTTGCAGATGTTCTCCGTCGTGGCTATGGCTTCGATCAATGCGTCCGACATGTCCTGGGGATGCGACGTGGTGAAACGGACGCGAATCGACCGGTCC
Organism: Bacteroidota bacterium; assembly: GCA_020846365.1. Taxonomy (GTDB): domain Bacteria; phylum Bacteroidota; class Ignavibacteria; order UBA10030; family UBA6906; genus JAGDMK01. The sequence goes on along the minus strand of JADLEA010000407.1, from coordinate 1,559 downwards.
ACTGCTGCGACGGCTTTGATCAGAGCCGCAAAATCGCACTCCCCGTCGCGGTAGGAATTTACATTCTGCCCGAGGAGGGTGACTTCCCGGTATCCGCCCTCGGCAAGATTGCGTACCTCCCTGAGTATGCCTTCCTGTGAGCGACTTCTCTCACGTCCACGGGTGAAAGGCACGACGCAGAACGTGCAGAACTTGTCACACCCGCGCATGACGGAGAGCCACGCGCTGATCCCCTCGGTCCGGAGCGGCTCAATATCGTCATAGGTCTCCACACGGGACAAGCGTACGGCAATCCCTCGTTCCCCCTCAAACGCGCTTTCCAGTAGTTCTGGCAGCCTTCGGTATTCGTCAGGTCCGACGATGATATCCACAAGCCGCTCTTCTTCCAGGAACTGGTCGCGGAGGCGTTCCGCCATGCACCCCAGAATCCCCACAACCAGGTGCGGGTTCGACCGCTTGCGAGCGTTGATCAGTCCAAGCCGGCCCCGTATGCGCTGTTCGGCATTCTCACGAATTGCACAGGTATTGAGAAGCACAACATCGGCCTCTGCCATTTCGCCAGTAAACGTGTACCCACCGGATTTCAGAATACCCCCCACCAACTCACTGTCGGCAAGGTTCATCTGGCAACCGTAGGTCTCCACGTAGACGCGACGCGGATCGGGCGACTGAAACGATTTGGAAGTCATATGGAAGTCATACTTGGGGCTGACGAATTTACCTACGACGTGACAGAAAAGCAATTTCGGCAGATTACAAATAGGTTAATTCCTTTTAATGTATAGGGCTTTTTGAGCTTTTTGTCCATATTCTGACAATTCGGCAGACTGCCATATTAATCTTCACTTTTGGAACCGTCTTTTAAAAGCAGAATCCGTTTCGTATCTTTGTCCTGTAGTCTCACTGATCAGATCAACATCCCAGAAAATGTCATGACCCCCCCGAATTTGATGAATGCAATACACGAGAAGGCCAAGAACCTCAAGAAAACCATTGTCCTGCCCGACGCCACAGACGAGCGCGCCATTCAGGCCGCCCGGGTCCTCGCAGACAACGGCATCGTGACCCCGGTCCTCATAGGCGATACAAAGAAGATCGAAGAAGGGATGAAGAAGACGGGAACGTCACCGAACGGGATCCAGATTGTTGACCCCTCCACATCCGAACGCCTGGAAAAATTCTCCAACACCTTCTACGAAATCCGGAAGGCGAAGGGCCTTGAGCTCGTCCAGGCCCGACAGATGATGACACAGCCGCTCTACTTTGGCGCCATGATGGTAAGAGAGGGATTGGCTTCGGGAAGCGTGGCGGGCTCCCTCTCCACCACGGGCGATGTGTTGCGTGCGGCGATCCAGGTGATCGGTCTGGCCGAAAACATCACCATCGTATCCAGCTTCTTCCTGATGGTGTTCCCACATCAGGTATACTCTTTTGCCGACAGCGCTGTAGTGCCCGACCCCACGGCCGAGCAGCTTGCCGACATCGGGATATCTACCGCAGACAACCACCGCCGGCTTACGGGAGAGCAGCCTCGCGTTGCCATGCTGTCATTTTCTACG
>JADLEA010000406.1 GCA_020846365.1 Bacteroidota bacterium | reverse complement strand
TGCTGGTCTTGATGATGGGCAATGACGGGTTGAACGAGTCCAAGCTCTCCGGGATTCTGGGAACCGATGTACGCCCCATCGAACCCGAGCGCTTGCCGGAACTCACCGGCGCGGATGGGGGATCCATAGGGCCGGTCGGACTTCGTGAGCGCACACCGGCGTCGAAGAAGTTCAAGATCATTGCGGACAAACGCCTGGAAGGGGCGAACGGGCTCATCAGCGGCGCGAACCGGAACGACTATCACATCAAGAATATCGACCTGCAGCGCGATTGCGTCATCGACGGTTACTACGACCTGCGCACTGTGACGGAAGGGGAACCGAGCCCGAACGGAAGAGGGTCTCTGCGCATCGTGCCCGGCGTGGAACTCGGACATATCTTCAAGCTGGGCACGAAATATGCCGACGCGCTGCACGCGACGTTTCTGGATGAACAGGGAAAAGAACAACCCATCATCATGGGAAGCTATGGCATTGGCGTGGAGCGCATCGTGGCATGCCACATCGAGCAGAACAACGATGCCGATGGGATCATCTGGGACAAAGCGCTCGCGCCGTTCCATTTCCACCTCATCGCCGTCGGGACAAAGAGCCAGAAGGTGATCGACACAGCCGAAGAATTGTATGTGGAGATGGGCAATGCCGGGCTCGAAGTGCTCTTTGACGATCGGAAAGATGTAAGCCCCGGGGTCAAGTTCAAAGACGCCGACCTCCTGGGCATGCCGTATCAGGTGATTGTCGGCGAGAAAAACCTGACGGCAGGGAACATCGAGGTCAAGGAGCGAAAGACCGGCAACCGGTGGCTCCATCCGCGGGAAACGATCATCAACCATCTTCAGAAGCTCGCGGGAACATAGCCCATGCCCCCGCATCCCTTCTTCATCAACGGGGAGTGGCGGACGTCATCTGTCGTCCGGGAGGTCCGAAGCCCGTATGACGGTGCAATCGCCGGAGAGGTATGCCAGGCGACGCCAGCGGATATCGGTGAGGCCATAGAAGCCGCGGTATCGGCATTCAGGCAATCCCGCGCGATGGCCAGTTTTGAACGTTCGGACGTGCTCTCCGGCGCGGCGAATGCGCTTTCCAGGCGCAAGACCGAACTGGCGGAGTTGATCACGCGCGAGACGGGGAAGCCCATCACGTACTCCCGTGCGGAGGTGGACCGGAGCGTGTTTACGTTCAAGACCGCTGCAGAGGAAGCAACCCGCATGTCGGGAGAGGTGCTCCCTCTGGATTTGAACCCCGGATCCAAAGGGAGGTTTGCGCTGATCCGGAGGTTCCCGATAGGGCCCATCTCTGCGATCACCCCCTTCAACTTCCCGCTCAACCTTGTGGCACACAAGGTCGCCCCCGCCTTCGCCGCAGGGAACACGGTGCTCCTGAAGCCCTCGTCCAACGCTCCACTGGTCTCCCTACTCCTTGGCAGGATTCTCAATGAATGTGGTTTTCCAAAGGGGTGCCTCAATATTCTACCTTGTGCTGGAGATGAAGCGGGTCAACTTATTGAGGATGAACGGATTAAAGCGATAAGCTTCACAGGAAGTCCAGCTGTCGGATGGCCTCTCAAGTCAAGGGCCGGCAGGAAAAAAGTGACACTCGAATTAGGGGGAAATGCCGGTGTCATTGTAGAACCCGATGCCGATCAGGGCCTGGCCTGTGAAAGAATACTCTCCGGGGGATTTGCCAACGCAGGGCAGTCCTGTATAGCAGTACAGAGAGTTTACGTCCACCGAAAGATCTTCGACCACTTTGCCGCGGACCTTGTACCAAGAGTGGCAGCCCTTGCCGTGGGTGATCCGTGGGACGAGAAGACGGTAGTGGGTCCGATGATCACGGAACAGGCCGCCCGCCAGGCCGAGGCCTGGGTGAGAGAAGCAGTTGACGCGGGAGCACGCGTCCTGACCGGCGGTACTCGAAAGGGAGCAGTGCTTGCGCCGACGGTCCTCACCGCTGTCCGTCCTTCGATGAAGGTCAGCTGCATGGAAGTGTTCGCTCCGGTGATTACGCTGGACAGCTATGAAGAGTTCTCAGAGGCCGTGAACCTCGTGAACGACTCTGACTTCGGACTTCAAGCAGGAGTGTTCACTTCAAACCTGCGGAGTATTCAGGAGGCCTATGAGCGACTTGACGTGGGCGGGGTGATTATCAATGATGTTCCTACGTACAGAATGGACCACATGCCGTACGGAGGCGTGAAGGCATCCGGCTTCGGAAGAGAAGGCATCCGGTACGCGATGGAAGAGCTGACCGAGCTTAAACTCCTCGCCATTAACCCTCTCTGAGTTCGTGCATTACATACGTCTGATTGATCTGTTCTGTCGTCCGTGAAGCGCTATCAACCGCGGCATCTGCAAAAGATGTTCACAACTTCAGGCCAGGCGGTATTGACTTTGCCTCGTTCCAGTCATACTATGTCCGGGCATCTCTGAATCGGCATCGACCATGACGAAATTCATCCATCTCCACAATCACTCGCATTACAGCCTGCTTGACGCGGCGTGCCGGATCGACGATTTGATTGCCGCGGCAGTGGCAGACGGCATGCCTGCGATCGCGTTGACCGATCACGGGGTGCTGTTCGGGGCGATAGAATTCTACAAGAAGGCGAAGAAGGCGGGGATCAAGCCGATCATTGGGATGGAAGCATACATCATCACCAAGGGCCGGCGGTCTGAAAAGACCACGCAGCAGACGGAGAGCGGCGGCAAGCGGGGAGCATACAACCACATTGTTCTCCTTGCGAAAAACGAGACTGGGTACAGGAATCTCATCAAGCTCTGCACGATTGCGCACCTGGAGGGGTTTTACTACAAACCCCGCATCGACACCGAAGTGCTCCGCGAATACCGCGAAGGGATCGTGGCGCTTTCCGCCTGTGCCGGCGGCGTGGTGTCAGCGCACCTGGCATCAGGCAACGACCGCGAGGCCTATGATGCCGCCGTCACATACAAGGATATCTTCGGGGACGATTTCTACATAGAAATCCAGAATCACGGGATTGACCGCGAGGCCATCATCCGGCAGAAAGCGCCGAAACTGGCAAAGGACCTCGGGTTGAAACTCGTCGCCACAAACGACATTCACTACCTTCGCCACGCCGATGCCGTAGCGCACAACGTCCTGCTCCTGATCCCCGACTCCACAAACGGCGGCACGCAGGACTACATGCAGTTGCGATACCAGACAGATCAGGCGTATTTCAAGACCAGCGCCGAAATGACGGCGTTGTTCAGGGACTATCCCGAGGCAATTGCGTCCACGGCCGAAATCGCCGACAAGTGCAATCTGGACCTGCACCTCGGGCAGAACCACATGCCGCGGTTCCCGATTCCTGAGGACGCAGGGGTGGACACGCTCTCCGCCTA
>JADLEA010000405.1 GCA_020846365.1 Bacteroidota bacterium | reverse complement strand
TGAGCGCGACGTCCACGGAGTCCGCCACCCGGGAACGCGAGTCCTTGCGGATGATCAGCCGGTCCACAACGATTTCTATGTTGTGGACCTTGTACCTGTCGGCCTGCAGTCCTTTCGCCAGCTCCCGGACGACCCCGTCGATACGGACGCGGATGAAACCATCCCTGATGATTTCGTCGAACAGCTCCCTGTAGTGACCTTTGCGTCCGCGAACGACCGGCGCCAGGATATGCACACGGGTCCCCTCCGGGAGGCGGAGGATCGCGTCGATGATCTGATCCGTACTTTGCTTCTGCACCGGTCCGCCGCATTTCCAGCAGAACTGCGTACCCGCCCGCGCAAACAACAGTCTGAGGTAATCGTAAATCTCCGTTACCGTACCGACGGTGGACCGTGGATTATGACCGACGGTCTTCTGTTCGATGGAGATGGCGGGACTGAGGCCCTCGATGTAGTCCACATCCGGCCGCTCCATGACATCGAGGAATTGTCGCGCGTACGCCGATAAGCTCTCCACAAAACGCCGCTGGCCCTCGGCATAAATAGTGTCGAAGGCAAGGCTGGATTTCCCCGAGCCGGACAGGCCCGTGATGACGACGAGCTTGTCCCGAGGGATGTCGACATCCACGCCCTTGAGATTGTGCTCGCGCGCGCCGCGGATGACGATGGATTGCAGCCCGGTATTGTCCCGTGGATCAGGCATATGGTTGCGCAAGGGAGTATTGGCTCCCGGAAGGCATTCTCCTAATCAGGTAATCTACCACTCTCCGGACGGAAATTCAACAGCGGGGAAAACAGCGTTCAGTGCAGGCGTTGCCGTTTACTGAGGTATTCCATGAGGGCGACGTCGAAGGGCGTATGGGTGTCCAATAAGACATAGTCGATCTGGTGTTCGCGGCATTCGCGCTTGTACCGCTCGACGAATGCGCTCAGCGCTTCCGCGTATGCCCGGCGCACATGCCACGGCTGCGTGACCATGCGTTCATGCGTCTCAAGGTCCTCAAATGTTGCATCCTCGCCGAAAGCAAATGATCGCTCCAGAGGATCCAGCACGTGCATAACGATGACTTCATTCTTCTTGTGACGGAAGTGCTTGAACGCGGCGAGCACCTGATCGGGATCATCCAGGAGATCGCTCAGAATGATGACGAGTCCCCGCCGGCGGATCCGTTCCGCAACCAAATGCAACGAGCGGCCGGCAGCGGTCCCGGATCCCCCGCGGAGGTTCTGGAGCGCGGCCAGGATCTGCCGAAGATACGCCCTGGTGGCATGAGGCGGGAGGAAGGATGTGACGGTCTCGTCGAACAACGCCAGACCTACGGCATCCTGTTGATGTACCATGAGGTAGGCCAGCGACGCGGCAAGAGAGGCCGCATAGTCAAGCTTGGTGACCTCGCCCGGCGACGCGTACGCCATCGACCGGCTGGTATCAACGATCAGATAGGCCTTCAGGTTTGTTTCTTCTTCGTACTGCTTGATATAGAACCTGTCCGTCCGGCCGTAAATCTTCCAGTCCACATGCCGGATTTCATCCCCGGGCATGTACGGCCGGTGTTCGGCGAATTCCACGCTGAAGCCGTGATACGGGCTGCGATGGAGGCCTGCGATGAAACCCTCCACGACAAGCCGTGCTCGCAGCTCCATGTTCGCAAGCTTGGCGACAACATGCGGGAGCAGATGTGTCGGGGTTTGTTCCGGCATACCGGCGGTCAGTGAGGGGATGAGGTCTTGGGCTTGGCTTTGGACGTGACGGCCTTGCGTTCCGCCGGAGGCGGCAGCAATTCCTGGGGATCGCGTCCCAGCGTCTCAAGCTCGAACTGAGCCGACGTCGCCAGCTCGTTTTGCGGATAGAGACTCAGGAACCTCCTGTACGCAACTTCCGCGCTGTCCGTCATACCCAACTGATTATTGTACAGGTAGCCGACCATGAAAAGGGCTGTCGGCGCCTTGGCGCTGGCCGGAAAGCCATCGGAGAAACGCTTGTACACCTCGATCGCCCGGGGAACATCCTGCAGGTACCCCGCGTAGAGCTCTGCGGCTTTGAACAACGACTGTTCGGCCTGGGGACTTGACGGATACTCCGCAGCGACCTGTTCGTATGCCGACGCCACGGGGGTGAACAAGGCCTGGGCGTCCGCATTTCGTCCCAGACTGTCCAGCGTCCTCTGGGCCGCATCATGCGCTTCTTGCGCACGCGCATACATCTCGTCTGCCGGCGGGGAGCCGCAGCCGCTCACCAACAGGGCCGCCATCATGACCATCGCTGGAAGGACAATCGTTCGACGCGACATGCAAAACCTCCGGTGTGATGATCGACTGATATGTAACCTACGCAAAGCCCGGATGAAGTTCAACGACTCATTCCCTGCGCAGAAGCGCGGCGAAGAAACCGTCGGTGTCCGTTTCGTGCGGCCAGAGGGAGAGCATGGGCGCCTGCTCCCGGGTGCGGATGCCCCACGCCTGAAGCGCCTCAGACGCCGAAGCGAGGGAGAACTCCGGATGTCCCTGCAGGAAGCGCTGGACCACCTCTTCGTTCTCCGCCCTGACGAGCGTACAGGTGCTGTACACCAACCGTCCTCCGCTCTTCACCATGCATGCGGATGCCTCAAGAATGGCATGCTGCAGTGCCGCCATCTGCCTGCTCCGTTCCGTTGTCCACTGCGATTTTAGCCACGGATTGCGCCGGGTTGTTCCCAAACCGGTGCAGGGCGCATCGACAAGAACTCCATCCGCTTTGCAGCGGAGCCCTTTGAGTGCGGCATCGTCGTGACGGGCCTCGATCGACTGGCTGATCGTCGCGCCCGCTCTCCTCGCGCGCTCGCGGAGATTCTGCATCTTGCGCCGGTCAGCATCAACCGCCACAAGCACCCCCCGGTTTCCCAGGAGCGCCGCGAGGTGCAGAGTCTTTCCACCGCCCCCTGCACACGCATCCACCACCGTCATTCCCGGTTCGGGCTGAAGAAGGAGGGACAGCAGCTGGCTCCCTTCGTCCTGCATCTCGAACCACCCGTCACGGTATGCAGGGATATCGTCCAGCACAACGCGGCGGTGAAATGCGAGGGCAAACGGCGAGAGCTTGCCCGGCAGCATTTCCAATCCCTCCGCCCTCAGTCTGCGTGCACAATCTTCGACCGTGCATTTGAG
>JADLEA010000404.1 GCA_020846365.1 Bacteroidota bacterium | reverse complement strand
GCATCAGGTTACCGGACTGAAACTGGATGATGCGCACCGGGAACTGGATTGCGAGACGTGCCACGAAGAGAAGAATTTCGCAAAGCCGCCCACGTGCGCTGGCTGTCACGATGACAAATCCTATCCGCGCGATCGCCCCGGCACCCAGGTACGTACATCCAAACGGTAACCGGCGATATGAGGTTTTTTCAACATATCGGCTTCAAGCTTATTCTGGTCGTCGGACTGGTGGCGATCCTGATCATCAGTATCTTCGCGTATTTTAACATCCAGTCGCTCCGCACGAACCTTCAGGCGGAAGTGGAGCGGCATGCGAATCAGCTCAGCGAGACCGTCAAGTACAGTACACGGCTGGACATGCTTGAGAACCAGCGGGATCGCATCCACCAGGCGATCAACGAAATCGGCCGCCAGCAGAGCATCGGGAAGATCCGCGTGCTGAACAAGACCGGACAGATCATCTACTCGTCGGTCGAGAACGATATCGGCACGTTTGTTGACAAGAACGCAGAGAGCTGCTATGCCTGCCACTCCGCGGACCGTCCCCTTGAGCGCCTTGCGATCACGGAGCGGACGCGCGTGTTCCAGGTGCATCCGGATTCGTCGCGGATGCTCGGGATCATCAATCCGATCTACAATGAGCAGGCGTGCTGGTCGGCCCCCTGCCACGTTCACCCGCAACAGCAGACAGTCCTGGGTGTTCTGGACGTGACGCTCCCCCTGAACGAAGTCGACAAGACGATCCGGAGCAGCCGGCTGGAGATGCTGTGGTTCGCGCTGAGCTCCGTGCTCGCGCTCAGCATCATCATCGGCCTGTTTGTGCAACGGTGGGTCGCGACCCCCGTTGCCGGACTGCTCAAGGCGACGCAACAGGTTGCCGACGGGAACATGAACCACCGGATTCATTCGGAGCGCAAGGATCAGCTGGGAAAACTCGCGCGGTCGTTCGACAACATGACCGACAAGCTCTCGGAGGCGCGGCTTCAGCTGTTCCAGTCCGACAAGCTTGCCTCGCTCGGCCGGTTGGCCGCCGGAGTGGCGCACGAGATCAACAATCCGCTCACCGGGGTGCTCACCTACAGCAGTTTTCTGCTGAAGCGCACCGCGCACCAGCCGGAGATGCAGGAAGACCTCAAAGTGATCGTGCGTGAAACGCTCCGTTCGCGTGAGATCGTGAAAAGCCTTCTGGACTTCGCGCGCCAGTCCGTGCCCAAAAAGAGTGAGGCGGATCTGCACGAGATTATCGAGCGCTCCATCGCCGTCGTTCAGAACCAGCTCACCCTCAGGCAGGTGGAGCTGGTGAAAAACTTCGACGCCGGGCTTCCCCGGATGACGCTCGATGCCAACCAGATCCAGCAAGTCTTCATCAACCTGATCGTCAACGGAATTGACGCGATGGGGAACAAGCCCGGACGGATCACGATCGGATCCTCCCAGCTCCGTCTGTCGCTCGTTGGCATGGCGCAGGTCAAGAAGGCGGCATGCCCGAAACGGCACAGCCTGATCGACCAGAACATGCGCATCGAGGGGCTTGCATCGGTCCGCGTGAAAATGCGTGTGGCAAGTGAGGAGGGGTTCCTGTACATTGACCCACTCTATGGCAGGCGTCGCGACCAGACAAGCTTCCCGGTTGCGGCCGGCGTGCTCCGCCAGCTTTCCTGCACCGAGTGCGCCGCATCTCTCCACGAGCCAGACGTTGTCTGCCCCCTGTGCGGCGCGCCGGCATTCGCGGTGGAGGTGCCGACTCAGGGAAAACGGGAGGCATGCACCAGGCAGGGCTGCGACTGGCAGCGATGGGAAGCAATGGATACCGGCGGGCTGCGAGAGTATGCGGAAGTCACTGTCAGCGATACCGGGTGCGGCATCCCCGCCGAAGACCTCCCGCGCATCTTCGAGCCCTTCTTTTCGACGAAAGGCCAGAAAGGCACCGGCCTCGGCTTGTCCGTGATCTGGGGAATCATCGACAATCACAACGGAACTATCAAGGTGGAGAGCGAAGTGCAACGCGGCACGACATTCCGCATTCGCCTCCCTATCCAGCAGCCACGGTGAGAGGGGATGCAGCAGACTGCCGACATACTCGTGGTGGATGACGAACAGGTGATCCTGGACGCCGTGAAAAAGATCTGCACGGCGGAAGCATTCCGGGTCACCTGCACCGCCGAAGCGCATGAGGCGGAACGGATGCTTGAGGGCGAGATCTTCCTCGTGATGTTGTGCGATATCATGATGCCCCAGATGGACGGTTTCCAGCTTCTCGAAGTCGCCCGCCGCCGGGCTCCGATGATGCCTGTGGTCATGATGACCGGCTTCTCCACGGTGGAGAATGCGGTTCGCTCTTTGCGGGACGGTGCGATCGATTTCGTGCCAAAACCGTTCACCAGCGACGAGCTCGTGTCTGCCGTACGCCGGGCCGCCCGGCTCCGAAGCCACCGGGAGGATATCCAAAGCTCTCCGGCCGGAAGGGGGGACACCTCCCTGCTCGTCGTGCCCTGTCCGCCCAAGTACGTCCGCCTGGGCTACGCCAGCTGGGTATCGCTGCAGGAGGGGGGCACGGCACTGATCGGGGTCAGCCACCTTTTCACCCGGGTCATCGATTCAGCGGGAAGCATTGAACTTCAGGACCCGAACAGCGAAGTTGTGCAGGGCACAGCATGTGCGCAGGTCCGGACAACAGACGGGCTCTCCCATCCCGTGCTCGCTCCCGTGAGCGGGAGAATCGTGGAAACGAACTCAGGCATTGCAACGTCGGTTTCCTCCATTGAGAAGGACCCCTATTTTTCGGGCTGGCTCTACCGGGTCATCCCGTCCGACGTCGATTATGAAGTGCCGCAGCTGACACCATGCAGCTCCGGGGATCTGTACTGATCATTCAAGGAGACACCTCCATGTTCCTGTTCGTCGTAGCCGTCATCGTCTTCATCATCGCAGACATCCTGATCCGGCTGATCTCCCGCCGCATTCAAGAGAACAAGCTGCGCAAGGAACGAGAGTCCGCGTTGGCCGTCAGCCTCCAGATGGATTTCACGCGGGAGGCCAAATCTCTCAAACGTGCCGAAGTCGAACACGCCAAGGCGCGCATTCTCTGCGTGGATGACGAAGAGGTTATCCTCGACAGCTTTCGGAAGATCCTTGTCCTGGATGGGTACTCTGTGGACACCGTGCAGACCGGGCAGGAAGCGCTGGGGCTGTTGCACACGCACCACTATGATTTCGTCTTTACCGATCTGAAAATGCCGGCTATGGACGGCGTGGAGGTGACGAAGTCCGTGAAGCACATGCGGCCGGACATCGACGTCATCATCATCACGGGCTATGCGACCGTTGAGACCGCAGTCGAGTGCATGAAGCACGGAGCGATGGACTATGTCCAGAAGCCGTTTACGGAGGACGAGCTGCTCGCATTTGTGAAGAAAGCGCTCATTAAACGGCAGGACCGGATTCAGAAGCAGCTGAAGCCGAAGGTCCACATTACGCACGTGTCCACGGTCCCCCATTCCGGCGCTCAGGAATTCGCGAGTCCCGGAGGGGTGTTTATCTCCGAAGGGCATTGCTGGGCTTCGATGTCTGAGGACGGTTCCGTGCGGGTGGGGATGGACGATTTCGCCCGCAAGCTTCTCGGCACTGTCGATTCTCTCGAGTTGCCGAACCTCGGCATGACCGTGACTCGCGGCCAGCCGCTGTTCACGGCAACACAGAAGAACCGTCGCATTCCGTTCCTTTCTCCCGTGAGCGGGAAGGTGATCGACACCAACACTGGCCTGGCAAAGAATCTCGAGGCGCTCGAGATCACCTCCTATGCCGAGAACTGGTTCTGTGTGATCGACGCCGACAAACTGGATGCGGAAATCCAGCACCTGAAGATCGGGAACACGGCAGTCGCGTTCTACCAGGAAGAACTGGAACGCTTCAAGACCATGACCAAGAAAATGTCGCGCCGTGCACCCGACGGCACGACCTCGCCCGTCAGCGAGGAGTTGTACACGGGTGAAATGCAGGACCTTGACGACCGGGATCATGAAACTCTCGTCGCGGCCTTTTTCCGTCGATGACATCCGGGCCGGCGGCCCTTTGAGATCCTTCACGAATCGATTCACAGGAATAGAGGTTATGACATGTCGGATTATGTGCATGCGCTCATCGCGCACGTCAAAGCCAAAAACCCAAGCGAACCGGAATTCCACCAGGCGGTCGAGGAGGTAGCGCAGTCCCTCGAACTGGTTCTCGAGCGGCATCCTGAATACCGGAGTGCCCGGATCCTGGAACGCATGGTGGAGCCGGAACGCGTCGTGATGTTTCGTGTCCCCTGGGTGGATGACCAGGGGGAAATCCATGTCAATCGTGGTTTCCGCATTCAGATGAACAGCGCAATCGGCCCCTACAAAGGCGGGCTCCGTTTCCACCCTTCCGTGACATTGGGCATTCTGAAATTCCTCGCGTTTGAACAGGTCTTTAAGAACAGCCTGACGTCCCTCCCCATGGGAGGGGGCAAAGGCGGATCAGATTTCGATCCCAAAGGCAAGACCGACAACGAAGTGATGCGGTTCTGCCAGAGTTTCATGACCGAGCTGTTCCGGCACATCGGTCCGGATACCGACGTTCCCGCCGGAGATATCGGCGTGGGAGCCCGGGAAATCGGCTACCTGTTCGGTCAGTATAAACGCCTGACGCGCGAGTTCAGCGGCGTGCTCACCGGGAAAGGGCTCAACTGGGGCGGCTCGCTCATCCGCCCGCAGGCAACGGGATACGGCGTGGTGTACTTCGCGGAAGAAATGCTGAAGACGAAGGGCACGTCATTTGACGGCAAAACAGTGGCAGTCTCCGGCTTCGGAAACGTGGCATGGGGCGCCGTGGAAAAGGTAACGCAACTCGGCGGGAAGGTCGTCACAATCTCCGGACCCGACGGGTTCGTTCATGACAAGGATGGCATTCGGGGAGAGAAGATTCAGTATATGCTTGAGATGCGCGCCAGCGCACGCGACCGGGTCCAGGATTATGCGGACAAATTCAAGGTCCCATTCTTTGCAGGCAAGCGGCCGTGGAGCGTGAAGGTCGACGTTGCGCTCCCTTGTGCGACTCAGAACGAGCTCAACGGCGAGAACGCCCGCGAGTTGCTGCACAACGGCTGCATGTGCGTATGCGAAGGGGCAAACATGCCGACGAATCTCGAAGGGGTGAAGGTCTTCCAGGATGCCCACATCCTCTATTCGCCCGGCAAGGCCTCCAACGCGGGCGGCGTCGCCACCTCCGGGCTCGAAATGAGCCAGAATAGCATGCGCCTCCCCTGGCCAAAAGAGGAAGTGGACCAACGGTTACATCAGATCATGAAAACCATCCACAAAACCTGCCTGGAGACCGCCGAGAAATATGGCACGCCGGGGAGCTATGTGGACGGCGCGAACATCGCGGGGTTCCTGAAGGTAGCCGACGCGATGCTGGATCAGGGGCTCGTGTAGTTTCCGGTTCTCACACGCCCGCGGCCCCTGGTCAGCATCGGGAGCTGCGGGCGTTTCGTTTGTCAAGGGCACTCGCGGGTGGGCCGGCTTTCAGAAGTTCCCGGAGCACCCGAACCTGTTTCGCGCCTCGCCAGCCCCTGGCGACTCTGCGCCTGTTGCACACCTCGTCCCCCCGGGCACCCACGCTTATTCCATGCTTCAGCTCTGCGTGTCTGCGCCGAATCCTCGGTACCCTTTACCGTGCACCTCACGGCCTCTGGCCGCCCCGGCCCAGCCAACCCCCAGTTCGCTTAGGAATACCCTTTCCCTGATGGCAACCTCCATGTAGGCGTCGAGATCCTTGATGCGGCGGAACGTCCCCTTCGTGTTCGGGGGGAACATCTCCCAATCCTCCTGCTCCACAATCGCAGTCTCGGGAACCGTGTGGATATCCGGGCAGCTCTCATGCATGAGGTTGATAGTCAGGGTCTGAGCTCGCGCGAGCGCGGGGGGGCAGATGACTCCGGTCCCGCCGCGAAGTGCCTGTATGAGATTCCGGAATCCGTTAAACCGCCAGAGCGGATGCAACCGGTTGTCGAAGGTCTCCGATTCGCCGTCGGCATAGCGGATCACCGTCAGACCTTCATCCGTTTGCCAGTATGCCTTTCCCCGGTCTCCCTCAAGCACCATCCGCGGACCGCACGGAATGCTGTTGGCATGGGTCAGGAAGAGGTGCATGGGCACGCCGTCATCTGTCGTGAGTTTGATCTCGGCGGTGTCCGGGCTTT
>JADLEA010000403.1 GCA_020846365.1 Bacteroidota bacterium | reverse complement strand
TCCTTGAACGTCTTGAACCCCGGGGAGGTGGCGGCGACGGCGGGAACGTCAGGCGTTGTTTACGGTGTCATCGACCGCCCGGCATCCGACCCTCGCTCGCGCGTGAACCCCTTCGCGCATGTGAACTACGGTACGGATCAACCGAGATTGGGTGTCTTGCTCTGCATCAACGGAACGGGAATCCTGTATTCTTGGCTTCGGCGGATGCTTGGTGGCGCGATTTCGTATGAGCAGTTGAACACCCTTGCGGCACACGTCGGCATCGGATCAGACGGCATCACCATCCTTCCGTTCGGAAATGGATCAGAGCGCATTCTGGAGAACCGGACCCTGGGGGCCGGGATAGCGGGTCTGGATCTGGTTCGCCACTCCAACGGGCATCTTGTGCGGGCGGCGCAGGAGGGTATTGCGTTTGCCTTCCAATGGGGGATGGGGATCATGCGTTCCATGGGTCTTTCGACCGGCGTCATACGCGCCGGCCATGCCAATCTGTTCCTGAGCCCGGTTTTCAGGCAGACTCTGGCCAACGTTTCGGGAGCACGGATAGAGTTGTACGATACCGACGGGGCCGCCGGAGCTGCTCGTGGGGCTGCGGTGGGAGCCGGTGCATACAGAACGGTGACAGACGCGTTTGTTTCCCTCAATCGGATAGCGACTGTGGAGCCGTCAAAGGGAGAAGAGGGGGTGACACATGAGGCGTATTCGCGCTGGGTGGGTGTGCTGGAAAGAGCCCTTCGGTAGGTCAAGACAGGTCTTCGTGCAAAAAAATGCTTTCGCAGCAAGATTTCACTTGCTATTTTGAAACTGCGGGGGTATAATTAAAACGGTTCAAGTCTGTTTTGACCCTTTCACGTTCCTTTTAGCCCGTTCAGCGCTTTCCCTCAAACACCTTTGAGGTTGGCTGATGCTTCTCGTGGCCACAAATCCATCTTATGGAATCCAACATGATAGAGGACCTCTCACGTCCTGACCTTATGGATCAGGCGGTGGCGGCAGAGTACAAAAACCCGAAACTCCCGGTTGCCGATCGCGTTGCCGACCTGCTCGGTCGGATGACGCTGGAGGAGAAGGTCGCACAGATGCTATGCATCTGGGGGGAGAAGAAAGCGATCCTCTTTGATGATGACGGTAAGCTCAGCTTTGAAAAGATCAAACTCCACCTCGGCAACGGCATTGGCCAGATTGCCCGGTTGAGCGACACAAACGGCGGCCTGACCGCATGCGCGATGGCTGAACTCGCCAATACGCTCCAGAGATTCTTCATCGAGAATACCAGGCTCGGAATCCCCGTCTTCTTCCACGAAGAATGTCTCCACGGAATCGCTGCGAACGAGGCCACCAGTTATCCGCAGCCCATCGGGCTTGCGGCCACATTCAACCCGGAATTGATCGAAGAAATCTATACTTCCATCGCTGAGGATATGCGGTCCCGGGGGGCGCACCAGGCGCTGACGCCGGTCGTGGATGTTGCGCGTGACCCGCGATGGGGGCGCGTCGAAGAGACCTTTGGCGAAGACCCGTACCTCGTCTCCCGTATGGGAATCGCCGCAGTGTTGGGATTCCAGGGCGACGCGACGTTTATAAACCAGAAGCGTGTCATCGCAACGCTCAAGCATTTTGCCGCGCACGGTCAGCCGGAGTCTGGCATGAACTGCGCCCCCGTTAACGTATCCGAGCGGCTGTTGCGCGATACGTTCCTGTACACCTTCCGCGAAGTGATCCGCAAGGCCAACGTCCTCAGCATCATGCCGTCGTACAACGAAATCGACGGCGTGCCATCGCACGCAAGCACCTGGCTGCTTCGCGACGTCCTGAGGGGGGAGTGGGGCTTCAAGGGAACGGCGGTATCGGACTACTATGCGATTACGGAGTTGCACGTGCGGCCCGAGGCAACGAGCCATTCTGTGGCATTCGACAAAGAAGACGCCGCGCGATTGGCCGTCGAAGCGGGAGTCAATATCGAACTCCCAGACACCGACTGCTATCCCGCGCTTGTCCACCTCGTCCGTTCGGGAAAAGTCAGCGAGACACTTTTGGATGAGCTCGTCGGCCCGCTGCTCTATCACAAGTTCCTTCTCGGACTCTTCGACAATCCGTTCGTCGATCCGCAGGCGGTGAACAACGCTGCCCGCCTTGAGAGGGAAAGAGCGCTGGCGCTGCGCGCTGCCCATGAGACCATCACCCTGCTGAAGAACGAGGGAAACCTTCTCCCGCTCAACGTCAAGAAGAACGGCACGCTTGCGGTCATCGGTCCCAATGCAGACCGGAAAATGCTGGGCGGGTACTCCGGTAAGCCGAAGTACTACACGACCGTTGTGCAGGGCATCCGGGATCACGTGGGGAAGGATATGACGGTGCTGTACAGCGAGGGATGCAAGCTCACACGCGGTGGATCGTGGAATGACGACGCGATCACCTTCTCGGACCCTGAAGAAGACCGGAGATCCATTGCCGAAGCCGTCGAGACAGCCCGCAAAGCAGACATCGTCGTGCTGGTGCTCGGAGGGAATGAACAGACCTCCCGGGAAGCCTGGAACCGGAACCACATGGGCGACCGTGCCGACCTTGAGCTGTTCGGGATGCAGAACGATCTGATACGGGCGGTTGCCGGAACGGGGAAACCCATGGTTGCCGTCCTGTTCAACGGCAGGCCGAACTCCATCAACGTATTGCGGCATCACGTGCCGGCAATCCTCGAATGCTGGTATCTGGGTCAGGAGTCGGGAATCGCAGTGGCGGATGTCCTGTTCGGCCAGGTGAACCCGGCCGGCAAGCTGCCAATGTCCTTCCCGCGGTCAGCCGGCCATGTACCGTGCTTCTACAATTATAAGCCGTCAGCCCGCAGGGGATATCTGGCGGATGATGTTTCTCCATTGTACGCGTTCGGGTACGGACTGAGTTATACGACGTTTGCCTTCAGCAACGTCCGGTTGGAAAAAGCCACCATCCGCACCACCGAGCAGACAAAGGTGCTTGTGGATGTCCGGAACACCGGATCCCGGGCCGGCCAGGAGGTCGTGCAGATGTACATCCGCGACTGCGTAAGTTCTGTCACGAGGCCGGTTAAAGAACTGCGGGGGTTTGTCAAGATCAGTCTGCAGCCGGGCGAAACGCAGACCGTGTCGCTCCCGATTCTCCCCGAGCATCTGTCGTTCACGACGCTGGACATGGACTACGATGTTGAGCCCGGGGATTTTGAGATCATGGTGGGCAGTTCCTCCCGTGATGAGGACCTCGGAAAGACGCTCTTGCATGTCGTGCACTGATTTTCTCCGATGAAGGAATCGACCGTGGAACAAGGCACATCCAGAATACCCGTCAAAGAGAAGATCGGGTACAGCTTCGGCGACGCGGCGGCAAACTT
>JADLEA010000402.1 GCA_020846365.1 Bacteroidota bacterium | reverse complement strand
GGCCGGAAGGATTCGCCGCATCCCTGCGGGCGTCAGCCCGGCTGCCGGAGCTCGTGGAGGAACTCCGGCGCGCAAACCTCACCGTCATGATCCGCAGCAGTGCCGGAGAAGACATTGCCGCCGCATGCGGCCAGCTGGCGGCCCAGGGCGCAGGGAAGAAAGACAGGCGCGGTAGACGCCACGACAATGACGATGCCGCGATTCCACCACACAACGATTCCACAGGTGCATATGCGAATGCTCATCTTTGGTCCCCCGGGAGGGGGGAAGGGGACACAGGCGAAACTCCTCGCTGAGGATTTCGGCGTCCCGCACTATTCGACAGGCGATATGCTGCGCACTGCCGCGGCGGAACGGACTCCGCTGGGGACCAAAGCGAAGGAACTCATGGATGCCGGACAACTGGTGCCGGACCAGGTCATGATCGGCATCGTCCGCGATGCGCTAAAAACTCCGGCAGCCGCCCGGGGGTTCATCCTCGACGGCTATCCCCGCACGGTCCCGCAGGCGGAAGCCCTTGCACAAATCTTCAAGGATCTCGGCATCACGACTTTCACCGTGATCAACATGGACGTGGACGATGAGGAACTGGTCCGCCGCCTGGGCAACCGGGTCATGTGCCCGGCCGAGGGGACGATCTTCAGCAGTGATCTGGACGACGTGCGTGCCGGCAGTCCCTGCCCGTCGTGCGGAAAATCGCTGATCCAGCGCGATGATGACCGGCCGGCAACCGTGCGCGAACGGCTGAAGGTCTACCACGCAAAAACGGCACCGGTGCTGACGTTCTACGAAAAGCTGGGCGTGGTCGTGACGGTCGACGCATCGGGATCCATCGACGTGGTCCATCGCGAAATCAAGGCATTAGTGGGTTCTCCACTGCAGTCATGATCCTGGTGGCGGCACACCGGGGCAGTTCGGGCAGGGCGCCCGAAAACACCATGGCAGCGTTCCGGCACGCGGTGGAAGACAGGGATGATCTGATTTAACTGGATGTGCGCTTCACCAGCGACCTGCACCCTGTCGTGTTGCACGACCGCACGTTGCGCCGGACCACCGGCGCACGGTACGCGGTGGATCTGTGCAGCTATGAGGACATCCGGCACCTTGACGCCGGAAGTTGGTTCGCACCGCGCTTTTCAAACGAACGTATTCCGCAGCTGGAGACGGTACTGGAACTCCTTCCGGCAACCATGGGGATCAACATCGAGGTGAAAACCGACGGAGACAGAAGGCCCGGAGCGCTGCTCGTCCGGCGCCTTCTGAAAACCCTCCGCCCTGCGCTCAAAAGAAGGACGATCATCGTTTCGTCATTCGACCATCATCTTTTGCGCTCTTTGCGCCGTGAGGATTCCGGGATTCCTCTTGGTATACTCGTCCATCCGGTCCGGGATCTGGCTCGCCGGCCGTCCCGCCTGGCTCTGCGGCTCCGGGCGTCCTACATCTTCTGCAGCCGGTCATTTCTCCGGCGCGCGATCGTGGAAGCGGCGCACGCACGCGGGATCAACATCGGCGTCTACACGGTGAACCGGGTTGAAAACCTCGACCGCCTCCGCCGCTTTGGCGTTGATCTGGTATTCACGAACTTTCCCTCTGCCATCCGCACGGCGCTACGGGAAGCATAAGAAGGAAACAATGATGAACCGAGGATGGTGGCTGTGCTCATGTGTTCTGTGTCTTGCCGCAATGGGACTCACGGGATGCGGAGGAGGTGGACGCGGAGAGCCGTCAGCCCTCGATAGCGTCCTGATCCAGACGGAGTCCCTGATGGCGAAGGGGCAGGACCGTGCCGCGCGAACCTACCTGCGCAACAGCTACTTCACCGCAAGCACCATCTGGCGAGGACAATCATTGCCGGAAGGACTGCGGATGCTGGGGGAACTCTCTCAGTCCGCGGCACTCTTCGACAGCGCATACTTCTTCTACGACCGGGCTAGGGAGGAATACCGCAACCAGGCCAAGCGCTCCAACGCGTACAACATGACCCTCGCCATCGGTTCACTCTGGCTTCAGATGAACCGGCCGCACGACGTGCGTGCGCTGTATGAAGAAGCGTTGCGGCTGGCGATGGTGTTCGGCGACAGCGCGGATGCGCGTGAGCTTCGATGGGCATTACTGCCCGTCTATGCAGAGCTCGAAGAGAGGGAAGCTGAACGCAAGACTGCAGATCAACTTTTCGGATGGGCCCGGAACGCGGGTGACCAGAAGAGCGAAGCGCGGGTGCTTGAAGAAACCGGCATATCGCTTGCTGACCGCGGAGAGTCGGCGGCCGCCATCGATGCGTTCCTTCGGGCAATGACCCTCGCCGATCAGACAAAGGATTCTGTCGGGGGGCTGAAGATCATGGTGCATCTCGGGCGTGCCCTGGATGCCATCGGCCGGAGCCAGGATGCGCTGGAGACATTCCACACGGCGCTTCAACGGACGGGAACGCTCGCGCGGAACCACGATCTCCATGTCGAACTCCTCATGCGCACGGGAAATCTCCTGCTTCGTCTGAAAGAGCCGGACCATGCGCTGCAGTATTTTCGCACGGCCCTTCCCATTGCCCAGCAACGCGGGAATGCACTCGCTGAGGCGTATGCCACGGTGCAGATGGGTCACGCAACTACGCGGCGTAATCATCCCGAGGCGCTTGCCTTCTTCCGGTCCGGCTACGACCAGTTCCGGACATTCGCCTATGCTCCGGGAGTAGCGTATGCGCTGGTGAGTCTGGGGGAGATCGCCGAGTCCGAGAACCGGCTGACCGATGCGCTTCAGCTCTATGAAGCGGCCGCAAAGGAACAGGCGGGCCTGGCCGCGAAACGCCCGGCGGACGACCTGTTTGAGGAGTGCGAAGCCGCGGGCCTTGGACCGCAAGGCAACAACGCTACCTCCGCACTCGTGACGCTGCTGCTGCAACTCGGCAGGGCTGAAGATGCCTATGCCGTTCAACAACAGGCCAACATCCGCGCATTGTCCGGCGATTTCGCGACGTGGACGTTCCGGACGGGAAACGCCGCGATCGATGCCCTCCTTGCTGAGTACGCTGCTGCGCGTTCGGATCAAGCGGGCGCCGAGCGCGAAGCCGAACGCCTGATGTCGTCACGCCCCGAGAATAAAACCCTGCTCCGTGAGATCCACGGAGTACTGCAGTCGAGCAGGGAGCGGGCGAAGGAATGCACCGAGGAGCTGCAGCGTGTCCGGCCCGACCTCGCGCCTATTGCCGGAGCGATAGGCCTTCGGCCGGCGGACATCCAGAAACGCCTGCCCGAAGGTACCGCCCTCCTCACGTTCATTCCGACCCGGCGATCCTGGTTCACCTCCGTGATCACGCGACAGCAGGCGCTCGTGGAGGTGACCGGTCAGTCAAGCGAGCAGGTCCTGCGTGCGGCGCGGGAATACACGCAGATCCTTCGTGAACGCATCGCAGAGGCGGATACGCTGGGCCCGGGATACAGTGTGCTCGACAACCGGCTGAGGGATCTCTCGCGCAGACTGCATGAAGCGCTTCTTCTTCCCGTGGAACGGTCGCTCCGCGCTGCCGCGCGTGTGGCCGTCCAGTTTCCTGCCGCCATGCCGGTCATTCCGGTTCATGCGCTGCGCAGGGGAGGATCAACCGGAAATCCGGCCTTGATTGAAGTGTGCGAAGTGCACTACGTTACCACGCCCTACGCAATAACGACCCGCCTCTCCTCTGCGGCGCCGGTGCGGAGCGTCACCTGTATCGGATATCCGGGGAACACCGCGTGGGATGTGG
>JADLEA010000401.1 GCA_020846365.1 Bacteroidota bacterium | reverse complement strand
GTGAATCCCTGCCGCTGCGCCCAGTTGAGTTGGGCGATGAGATTGCCGTTGAACCTCACGATGGGATGGACGTTGATGGAGTCCTTTGCCTCTTGCGTGGATGCCGCGGTGTAGGCAGAAGCGCTGCCGGTCAAATCAACGGTGTATTGCGGCTTCATATTGTTGCCCGGGCCCATCGAGTTCATGTGATACTGGATCAGGTACCCGCCGTTTGGTTCGACCACGGCCGACTGCCCCGGCACGGGCGGATCCGTGGGGAATCCGATATGCGCGTAGGAGAGCAGACAACCAAAGTAAAAGTCATGAGCAAACACATCCTTGAGGGCCGGCACGTCTGTCTGAATCGTATCCTTCACGCCGGAGAGGGCCGGGGGGCCGGCGAAAAGGACCAAGAAGGCAATCGCAATTGCCGCCCGTCGCCCCCTGGGGCGGGACCGAAGGGCTCCGTTCTTCCTGACTTCGCTCACACACTTCCGTTGCGCTACTCTCATGATTGCTCCTCTTGTTTGCACCTCAGTTTTGATTTCCATGCCTCATCCCCGCCGCACTCGAACCTCCCGAACAACCCCGATGGAAGCCCGGGCCTGAAGAAGCGTCGTGCCCCGGCCCCTGTTCCTCGATCCGGCCGGCGGAGTACTACTTGGATACGAATGTCGTAATGCTCGACGCTTCGAGCACAACCGAAAAGCTTCCGTTCATGACGGCGATGTCATCCCCCTGGACGCAGTTCTTGAATCGGCTCGTCGTGTGCGGCGTCACAGATGTCATGCCGCCGTTGAGCACCGTGAACGTCTGGGGAACCGGTGTCGTGCCCGTGTTCAACGCGACGACCACCACCGAGGGAGAGCTGCCGTCCTTGTACGCGGAGACCCACACATTTCTTTGCGGAAACGGGTTGCATTTGATTTTGTAGTATCCCGGGCGGACAAACCTGGCGTACTGCGACATCACATACCCCCGTTTCGTGACGTTGCCGTCTTCACCGACCGGACCGTAGTACCGTACAATATACCACCAGATGTACGCGTTCATCCCTGCTTCCAAACAGTCATGGATTTCCCTGCCCGTCGCGAGCACGGCGGTCCACGTTGTGTCAAGTTCCAGGTGTTCCGTCATCCACACCTCCTTCCCCTTGCTCACCGCCAGGGGATACGGTCCTATCCCTCCGCCGTAGATATGCCCGCCGACAATGTCAAGGTTGGCTGCGGCGGCGGAGTCATTGAGGATGGAATCCGACAGAACGCGCCTGAATTGGAACGACTCCGGCGCAATGATCCTTGTCCCGACGGACGGTGCGTTCTCTGTGAGAAATCTGATCATCTGCGCGGCGTTCCAGTCGCAGGATTCGTATGTCACCGTGATGTCGGGCTCGTTCTGGATTGAGATGCCGTAGAGCGGGACGCCCTGGGCGGCCATGTAGTCTGCAAACGCCTTTAGGTGAACGGCATACGCGGCATACGAGCTGTCCTTGAGCGTTCCTCCGACGATATTGTTGTTGCTCTTCAATGCCGTCGGTGGAGTCCACGGGGACGCAAAGACGATCGCGCCGAGCGATTGGGCCGCCTGAGCCACCGGGACGTTGACGCTGAATTCGCTGGTGCTCGTGTTGTAGGGAACCCGGAGGCGAAGGATCGAGAATCCGATTTCCCCTTCCCCGGTCCCGAAGGCCTTCTGAATCTGGCCGGCGGTCATCGCTGGACGCCACGGGATGATGTTCGCTCCGCCGAATCCTCTGATATACTGTCTGACACTGTCGGGGTCAATGGCGGAGACCGGCAGGGGAACGTGGCGGTCCACCGTGAAATCGAGCGTTGTATCCCCCAGCACTTCGAGATTGTCGAACTGCACATTGAGTATCAATGGAGATGTGCTGTCGGCGTTTTCTATCCGGACGCTGAAGGTCCTCCCCAGCGAACGCCCGAGCGGATCCGGGACATCTGCCGCCGCAGGCAGCATCACGCCGAGAGACAGAACCGCGGTCCCTTCCGTGCCCCCCTTGAACACCATCTTCTTTGTCTGGTCCTCACCGCCTGCCCGCAGGGTATAGAAATAGACGCCGGGCGCAACCCGCTCGCCCAGATCGTTGCTTCCGTCCCAGAGAATGCCGTGCGTACCTGCCGGCTGAGCGCCAAGCCTGCTTTCCCGCACCACCCTCCCCAGGATGTCATGGATCGTTACTCTGGTCTCGGCCTGTGCCTTGAGTTGATACGAGATCGCGGTCGACGCGGAAAAAGGATTGGGGTAGTTCTGTTCCAGCGCGAATGCCGTTGGTAATGTGGCCTTCGCGTCCACAGCAGTGACGGTAAGAGATACCTGGTACCTGCCGGTTGAATCCGTCAAGCCCATCGCCGTGTTCGCCGGGTTGTTCTGCTCTTCAAAGTAGACCGACGCGTAACGCACGACATCTGCCGTCGTCGATACAGTGCCCGTGACCACAACAGTCTGAGCATGTCCCTCTTCCAGATGAAGAATCGAGTACACGCAAGAAAGGAGGAGGAGAACGTGGGCAGCCGGGCTTCTTTTCATTTGGAATCTCCATTGCCGCATTGTACACGGACCGCCTTTCCCGCCTTCGCGAAAGTCATTCGGAACAACATCTGCGTTGTGCACCTCGCCGCAAAAAAAATGCAGCCCGCCGCACAGACAGGCGGGCTGCATTCGTCAGCAAAGATGCCTACTTCATGAGAAGCAGTTTCTTTACGGACGTGAACGCTTCAGCACCGTCCGCAGGCCGTGCTTCCATCCGGTAGATATAGACGCCGGTGGCAAGACCCGAGGCATTCCACGTGACATTGTAGCGGCCAGCCACCTGGACGCCGTCCGCGAGTTTCGCAACCTCACGGCCCAGGACGTCATAGATGACGATCTTCACGCTGGCGGTCGCCGGAATGTCATAACGGATGACCGTCGAGGGGTTGAACGGGTTCGGATAGTTCTGCATCAGTGCGAACTCTCCGGGCACGCCCTCAAGATCCGGAACATCGGTTGTTCCGGTGGTAAAGAGCCGTGCAGTTGATGCCGTTCCAAACCCGCCGAGGTTTCCGGCGAGCACTCTCCAGAAATAGGCCACTTCGATATCCAGCGTATTTGCCATCACGCACGTCGTGTCTTCGAAGACCACGGTGTCGCGCACGATGGTGGCAAACGCGTTGTCTGTGGCGATCTGGAGACGATACTTATTCGCATTCACCACCGGACCCCATGTAAAGGTCGGGTTCCGTGAAACGCCGGTGGCATTCGCCGAGGGCAACGACGGCGCAGGGGTTCCCGGAGCGGCAATGATCGTCACGAACGCGTTGGCGCCGGTGAAGTAGCTGGTACCGCCCGCGTTAATCGCCTCAACCTTCCACGTGTAGTTGGTCAGCTTCGCGAGATTCCTGACCATGTACGTCGTGTCGGTGATGCCGGTATAGGTCGTGGTCGAGGTGACCGTCGAGACCTGCAGGTTGTAGCTTGCCGCGTTCGCCACCATTCTCCAGACAAAGGTCAGGCTGTCGGTCATGACGTTCTGCGCATTGTTTGCCGGCGAGACGAGGGTCGTCCTGGCCGGAGGAGTCATGATGGTGAATGTATCGACCGCCGAGAACGCGGACGCGCCGAGATCGTTCATGCCGCGCACGCGCAGATAGAACGTCTGGCCGCCGGTAAACTGCCCGGCGTAGGTCGTGTCAGCAGTTGAATCATTCACGACAAACGTGGTGAACGTCGGCAGCGTGGACACCTGCCACTGATACCGTGATGCGTCGGCCGTTTTTCCGACGACGAGGGTCAGCATCGCGGGCTGGTCCGTGGCACCGCTTGCCGGAGCGAGCACCGTGGGAACTTCCGCTGCGGCGGAACCCGCCGTGGTGAAGTCAAAGGCAGCGGTGTAATCGCTCATGAAACCGCCGTTGACCGCGGCTACCCGCCAGTAGTACTGCGTGGCAGCACCAAGGGAATAGTCATAGGTGGTGCCGGTCACGGTTTCATTGACGGCCAGCAACGCCGCGTTGGCAAAGGTCGGATCCAAAGACACCTGGACATTGTATCCCAGCGCAGCCGGAGCCGCATTCCAGGTCAGCGTACCGGTCGCAGCAACAGCGGTCGCGCCGTCGGCCGGAGAGACGAGAGACGGCATGTTCGGGATCGCCGAGCCCTGCTTGACGGTCCAGTACCGGTCGACCGCGAGTCCTGTATAGGTACCCGTGGTGCCATCAGGCCACACCACATCGACCCTGTCGATGGACGTGTTGATGCCGATACCGAACAGGGCCCTCATGTCGCCATGACCTGCCGCATTGCCTTCCGCCTTGATGTAGCGGACCTGCTTGTAGGAGCCGCCCTGCGTGTACAGGGTGAAGAGGGCGCCCACGGCATTCAGGTTGTTGCCCGTGCCGACGGGGACGAAGCCGATCCAATGGTTCGAGTTGCCGCCGTTCTTCTGCAGCACCGAGTTGTTTCCGGTGTAGTTGTAGATATCCAGGAAGCCGTCGTTATTGTAGTCCACAAAACCTCCGGCTCGCCCTCCACCCGCAGTCGCCACGTTGTTCTGCGTCGTCACTTCCGTAAACGTGCCGTTGCCGTTACCCCTGAACAGGCGCGTTGCACCGAACGTGGTGCTTGCATAGACATCCGGGACTGCGTCGTTGTTGTAGTCGCCGATGTCCCACGCCCGGATACCGCCTGAGGTGGGCAATCCGGAGTCAACGACGTTCGCCCCGTTCCATTTGTAGGTAAACGTGCCGTCTCCCTTTCCGTACAGGAGGACGATACCTACTGCTCTCCCCAGACCGTCATAGTTTCTGGCCTCGGTCCCGGTCAGGAGCAGATCCATATAGCCATCGTTGTTGAGGTCACCGAAATTGCTGCCGATGGCGTTGAAGTGCTTCACCGTATCATCCACGATGATTCCGGTATCCGTCACTGCTCTGCTGTACATGGTACCGGTTATGGAGGAGATGGAGTCGATATTGTAGAGCGTGCGGCCGAGCGTCGTGGCATCCGGAACATAGAATTTGCCGGTCCCATCGTTCATGTACAGAATGCATCCCTTCTTGGCGCCGATGGAGTCAACCGGGATGTCAAACGCGTTGTACCCGTGCCGGAAGCTCGGCATTAACAGGTCCTGCCAGCCGTCATTGTTTGCATCCAGGAAGTGAACATCCCAGGTCTCAAATGCACGGGTGGTGTCGATAGCGAGAGTTCCGGGGGCTGCTCCTTTTCCTACCCTCGTAAAGCCCGATGCCCCTCCCTTCAACAGTTCAATGCCCTGGCCACGGGGCAGAATGTACCCATCACTCCAGGTGGTCGGCGCGGGCGGGCCATAGTGTGCCCATGCGGCGCTCAGGTAGTTGCTATGATCGATATCTGCCACTGCCAGGCCGAAAAACACGCTGCCTGCGGGTCCTGCCTGCGAAAGCTCGCCGGTCCCGGTCGGGTAGATATAGACCCCGGCGCTGTCATAGAACAGGCCCGACTGCGGATTTGCACCATTCGTCGACCACAGATCAGGAACGCCGTCGCCATTGATATCGGCGAAGAGTCCACCGACAGAGTTGACATTCGACGGAATCACTGCTGTCGCTGTGGACGCCTTTGACGTAAAGTGCGTGATATGGTTGAGCAGAATATTGTTAGGCGGAATGAAGACATCCTGCGTACCGTCTCCGTTCACATCCAGCCACGCGAACCCGCCGTTCGAGGCGCCGAACGTCGGCGTGACGGCCGGTCCGGAAGTGAACGCGACTTCCTGCGCCTGGAGGGCGCCCATCGCGAGCAGCAAGACGAGAGCTGCACCTGCGATTAACCGTACGGATCTTTTCATTTATCCTCCGGGATAGTGTGTACGTGAACTGCTACCTGTGGAATACAAGACCTCACCTATCACTTTTCCCTCCCCCGCGATAGCTATTGTTTGCCTTGAGACCATCCACCTCCTTTCGCCTCTCTATGTAACAATGACAGTTAGGGTTGGGTATGGTTGCTGTCAGCCGCAAAACGCCGCGCGTGGACCCCGTGCGCCGGAGTCCACGCGCCGGATAGTTATTTCACCAGCATCAGCTTCCGGGAGAGCGCACCGGTTGCTGATTGCAGTCTGTAGAAGTACACGCCGCTGGCGAGCCGTGAAGCATCGAACTTGATTGAGTAGTTGCCCGGCTGCTGCTCGCCGTCGAACAGTGTTGCGACTTCCTTGCCGAGCAGATCATACACCTTCAACGACGCATTCCCTGCGCGCGGGATCGAGAAGTCGATCGTCGTCGCGGGGTTGAAAGGATTCGGATAGTTCTGGCTCAGCGCGAACTCGTCGGGAATCCCGGGCTTCCGGTCCGCCACACCCGTGATGCCGTTTGCCAGCCACGCCTGAATTTGCGCGTTTTCAGTCTCTTCCTGTGCCTTCCAGGCGGCGTAGCGGGATTTGTCCCAACGATAGAGATCCCCCAGCGGGTGTCCGCCCATGCCTGCCGTCTTCAAAGGATTGCTCGTCGGAATCCGGAGGTTTTCGGGCAGAGGCCAGGTCTGGGTGAGGCTCGCCCCCGGATCGAATGCCCAGTTTGTGTCGGCGTTGTTCGTCCACTTGTACAACAGGTATTGCTTGATGGCCTCGACGTTATTGGGCGGCAGGACGAAATTCGGGTTGGCATTGTCGTAGAGGTTCGCCCTGTTCATGTACGGCCACAACTTGTTTCCCGACCCGTCCGTTGTGTCGAAGAACATCAGCGACCTATTGTTCAACATCGGCATGGGCTTCGGGTCGTTGAGCGTGGACGCCGTGTCGGCATACGGGTTGTTCGCCATCCAGTCGAGCAGCCACGGCTCAATGCAGTAGCTGCTGTTGGTGAACAGAATGTGCCGGTCAGGATCGGTGAAAGGGGGCGTGAACCCGAAGTTCGACACGCTGTCGATCGCTAACGTGCCCCCAAAGGGTAGACCATTGTTCTCGCCGATGTCCCCGAACATGTAGGTGTTCACGAACACGCTGTTGGTCACGGCAAGCCAGTGCCACCATGTGCTTTCCAGCGTGAACATGACGGTGTTGACGAAGGTGCAGTGGTTGATGAAGAGATAATCCGTGTACTCGCTTCCTTCCTGCATCAGGACATAGCCCAGGTTCGTGAACGTACAGTTGACGAAGGAAAGGCTGTCCGTGTGCCAGTCCGTTGAGTTGAACGGGAATGACACCGCCCTGCCGTAATAGCGGTAGTGCGGGTCCATGCAGTTTCTGAAGTAGCAGTTGGTGAACTTGCCTCTGAAATGACGCGAGGTGACGCTCACCGCTCCCGAACCATCCGCACCGATCTGCGAATAGTCGAAGATGACCCCCTCGAAAACCCCATTCTGACCGTTGATCTCGTCGGGGGTATCCTGAATGCGCAGACTCGTGCCAGTCTGGTTGCCGGCGGTGTTCGCATAGAGCAGCCAGATGTTCTTCATCGTGATGTCGCCGAAACAGTCGAAATTGTATGACGTGGTGATCCCGCCGCTGGCACTCCAGACGATCTGCGGCGGCGCAGATTGCTGATCCGTCCCCGGCTCATCCGCCACGATGGTGAGTTTCGTGCCGAGCGGGACGGTGATGGTCCCCGTCAGAATGTACAGCCCGTACGGCTTCAGCTTGAAGACCTTGCTCGACAGCGTTCCGGCGTTGATCGCGTCAGTGATAGCGGTGTTTAGGGTTCCTTCACCGCCTTCAAACGCATCCGGGACAAAAACGGTATCGGTCTGCGCGTACAGTAGCAGAGGGAGACACACCCCCAAGATGAGCGCCACTCCGATGCGATGTTTCATAACGGACCTCCTTGATGGGTTTCTCTGTAGATGCATCTGGTTATCTTCTGTTCCTCGTCATCGTTTCTTGCGGCCCCACCTACAGCGTAAAGCGTACGCCGAAGTTCGCCGTGAGGCCATAGTTCTGTTCGCTGGTGAACGCTCCTATCGACGCCTGTGCCGCCTGGTTCTTCCTCGCGTTGATGTTGTTCAGGTCGAGGAAGAGCTGGAGGCCCGGGATCGGCAGCATCTGCCGGGCCGAGGCATCGATACGGAAATAGTCCTTGGAAAACCCGTCCTGTTCAGCGAAGTTCCCGACGCCGTTGACCGAGTTGCCCTGGAAGACGAACGACACCCGGGCCGAAAAGCCCTCATAGTCGTAGCCGATATACGCATTCAGTACGTCGTCGGGCTGGAAAATCAGGCGCCCATCTCTCGTGCTGTCAATCGTGTACACGGTGGTCCTGCGGGTCACCGGATCGAGGAACGTGCGGTCATCTCTCCACGGGTAGGTGGCCTTCGACCAGATGTGTGTATAATTGACGCCGAGGAGAAGCCCGTTCAGCGGCTCGGGTAAATACCAGAAGCGCATCTGCACGTCCGCCTCAAGACCCTTCACGGTGGCGTCATATGGACTGTTAACGTACGTATACAGGTTCGCGCCGTTGTTCGGGACCGTCCCGCCGATGCGGTAGGTTTCGATCGAGTCAAGCCCGGCCGGGATGACGTAATACGTCCTGGCGATCGGGTCATACGCCTGATGCAGCTTGTATGTCGTGTAGTACGTGAACCCCGAGACCGTCTTGTAGAACCCGCCCACGGAGATGAGTCCGATCTCGTTGTCATGCAGGGTGAACTGGAGGTCGTGGTTGTAGGCCTTGGCGGGCTTCAACCTCGGGTTGCCGGCCCACACGTTCAGCCTGTCATTGCTCATCGTGATGTGCGGCGAGAGCTGATGATAGTCGGGCCGCGCCAGCGTCTGGGTATAGGCATACCGGACATCCAGCCAGTCGAAGATCTTGTATTTCGCCTGCACCATGGGAAGCCAATTCCGGTTTTCCGGGTACACCGTGATCGGATAGACATTCTGCGTCAGCGGATTC
>JADLEA010000400.1 GCA_020846365.1 Bacteroidota bacterium | reverse complement strand
TGCGTGATATCCATCTACACGCTCGCAGGCGATCTGGTCGAGCTTCTCCGTCATGAGGACGCCGAACTCTCCTTCCATGATTGGAACCTGACCTCGTACGTCGGCCAGGCCGTTGCAAGCGGCATCTATCTTTTCTCAGTTGAAGACCGCGAAACAGGGGAGGTGCAGGTGGGGAAGTTCGTGATCATTCGCTGACACAATGTTATCGTGGCGATCGGATTTCGGCGGATTCAGACTGGGTCTGCCGTCCACCGTGCCCGCAAACGTTGACGATTTCAACAGTCAAGACGGCTGGTGGTCAGAGTGAGAAGACGGAGAGAGAATCCTACGGATCAAATCCCTCGGATTCAAACGGTTTTCCCGGCTTTTTGAGTATTGAAAAAAAACACTTGACTTCTTCGTTAACGCTTCTTAATCTTGACATGCTTTCCAAGTGCCTCGGTCTCCGTCACCCAGACGTTTCTATCGAGACCCGCACGCTGACCTGATAGTTGTTCCGGCTACAAAACAACAGCTTCACTCCTCGGCAGGAGATGCTTCCTGCCCCCAATGTCAAAGCTATTTCATGCGGGCACGCCTGACCCGCGTGTGCCCTGTATGCCTCAAAATCTTCGAGGAGTATGCCTCATGAGGATTAAGACACATTTGAGTATCGAAGAACGCCGCGCGGCCATTCAGAAGGAGATAGAGGCGATCACCGTGGATATCGAGCGGGTTCGGTCTCTTGTAGTCCATGACGCACCCCCCCCGGCCGCTGACGCGACGCAACACACACAACAGGGTCAAATGCCGGCGCCCCCGCGTTCTCCGGCCGGACTCAACTAAGCGATTCTCTCTCACTAGGTCACACCATTGGGGCGACGAGGAAGTAGGTATCCGTCGCCCCAACCCTTTTCCCCCCTTTGTCATCAGCGAATTCAAGCGGCTCCCGTGGTTCCGTTGCCCACCCCAAAACCGGTCTGGAGTTCGGTGGTTTGCTTTCCCGCATCAGTATTGGTACATTTCAGTATTGTTCTGACATATCCTCCCCATGAATGGGTACGTTGTTCGTCGTTGGAACGATTATCATGCCCCTCAATGCGCAAATAGCGGCAGTTGGAGGGGCATCTGCATGTCTCAATTGGCAAATTGATCCCTAACGGAAAGGTACATCGATGAACGTGCTCCGTCCGCTCCTCCACTCATTGTTGCTTGTCGCGTTTTGTCTGACTGTTTCCGAAGCCCAGCCCAAGAAGCGTATTGCCGTTGCCCGATTCTCGGATGGCGCGGCATACCACGGCTGCGGCGTCGGAATCTCCGACATGCTCGCAACGGCCCTCGTGAAATCCGGGAAGTTCCTGGTTGTCGAACGCAAAGACCTGGAGAAAGTGCTGGATGAACAGAAGCTCGGCGCGAGCGGGATTGTTACTGCAGAAACGGCTCCAGCCATGGGCCGCGTCCTGGGCGTGGACATGATCGTGGTGGGAAGCGTGTCGGAGCTCGGTACGAAAAAGCGTGACATCGGCGGAGGTATTGCGATCTTTGACGCGGGAGTTTCCTCCAAAACCGCACGCGCCGCTGTGGATATCCGCCTCGTCAATACGACGACCGGGGAAATTATCGCCGCCGAGACTGAAGAGGGAACGGAATCCACGCTTGGCGTGGGCGTGCGCTATGACGATATCAACTTCAACGACATGAGCGCCTGGAACGACACCGACCTCGGAAAGGCCGCCCGCGAAGCAATTGATGGCTGTGTCGAACTGATTACTGACAACATGAGTGCGATTCCGTGGTCGGGGCGCATCATCAAGGTCAACGCCGACGGTACGGTGCTCGTGAAGCCGGGCTCGGAAGGGAATGTGACGGCAGGAATGGATCTGGATGTATACCAGCTCGGCGAGGAAATCAAGGATCCTGATACCGGACTGTCCATGGGCAGCGAAGAGACAAAAGTAGCCAGCCTCAAAGTAGTCTCGGACATGCTGAACGGCAAAGCCTGCAAGGCGAAAGTGGTGTCAGGGCAGGGCATCAAATCGGGGGATGTGGTCAGACTGCCCGAGTAGGTTTGGGCGATTGGGTGCGGGTGGACGCGGTGCTACCGAAGGAACGACGTGTCACCCGCTCCCTGGCGCACGACGACGGGCTCCTCTCCGGTCAAATCCAGGACAGTGGACTGCTGCGATGTGAGCGGTCCCGCATCCAGGATGAGCTCTACGATGTTGCGGTATGTGTCGATGATTTCCGATATATCCGTGAGCACTTCGCCTTTTTCACTCGTCGTGCTTGTGCTCAGGATCGGGTGTCCCAGTTGATTCACGATGGCCAGCGTCGCTTCACTGTCGGGGACGCGCACACCGACCGTCTTCCTCTTTGAGACCAGTATCTTTGGCACATTCTTCATCTTCGCAGCGGGCAACACAAATGTATACGGGCCGGGGATCAGGTGCTTCATGATCTTGAACGCGGCATTGCTGACGTGCGCATAGCTGCTGATGTTCGTGAGGTCGGAACAGACGAAGCTGAACGGCTTGTCGGCCCTCTGCCGCTTGATGAGATGAATCCTCTCGATGGCATTCTTATTCTCGACGCTGCACCCGAGACCGTACACCGTATCGGTAGGATAGATGACGATGCCCCCCGCAGCCAGGATCTCCGCTGCCTTGTGGATCGCGCGGGGCTCGGGATGGGCGGTATGGATGGTCAGGATCATCGGCCCGTCTTCAACAGGAATTCGCAAACGTAAGAAGAATCGAGCAGAATGGCAACCGGAACATCCTGGCTGGTCACCATCGTGGGTCGTCCGAACGTCGGGAAATCTACGTTGTTCAACCGCATTATCGGCAGACGCCATGCAATCGTGGACGATATGCCGGGGGTCACGCGCGACCGCCACTACGGGGAGGCAGAATGGGCAGGGAAGAGCTTCACGCTTGTGGACACGGGCGGCTTCGTGCCGGCCTCCGAGGACACCATGGAGACCGCCATTCGCGAACAAGCCCACATTGCCATCGAACAGGCCAACGTGATTCTGTTTGTCGTCGACGCTGAAGCCGGCGTCGTCCCGGCCGAGAGGGAGATCGCTGACATCCTCCGCAGAGCCGGCAAACGCGTGGTGCTGGTCGCAAACAAAAGCGACGGCGAGAAGAAGGAAAGCGGCATCGGAGAATTCTACCAGCTCGGCCTCGGCGACCCCATCCCCATCTCCGCACTCGTCGGACGGAAGATCGGAGACCTGCTGGACTTGATCACGCACGACATTCCCGAGACCGCGCCTGCGGAGCAGGATCCCAGGATCAAGATTGCTATCATCGGCAAACCCAACGTCGGCAAGTCATCGCTCGTCAACGCGCTGCTGCAGGAAGACCGGCACATCGTAACCGATATCCCCGGGACAACCCGCGATCCGATCGACGCGGTGCTGAAGTACTACGGGGAGGAATTCATCCTCATCGACACAGCGGGGCTACGGCGGAAGAGCAAGGTCAAGGAGTCGGTGGAGCTGTACAGCGCATTGCGGACCATCAAGAGCATCGAGCGGTGCGATGTTGCGGTGATTCTGCTCGATGCGCAGGAAGGAGTGGAACATCAGGATCTGCGCATCGTCGAAACCGCGATGGAGAAGTACACCCCCGCGATTATCGCCGTGAACAAATGGGATCTGATCCAGAAAGACGACCGCACGGCGATCGCCTATGAGCGCGCCATACGAGATCGCCTCCGCATCTACGATTTCCTGCCGGTGATCTTCCTTTCCGCCCTCACGCGTCAGCGCATTTACAAACTCATCGAGCAGGTCAAGCAGATTCGGCAAGAGGCCCAGAAGCGGATCAGCACGAGCAAGCTCAACGATTCACTGCTGGCTGATATTGAAGCGCATCCGCCGCGCAGCAGATCCGGCAAGGAAATCAAGATCAAGTTTGTCACGCAGGTGAAGGCTGAACCGCCGGTCTTCGCGTTCTTCTGCAATGAGCCACGCCTGATTGAGGATTCGTACATCCGCTTCCTGGAGAATCGGCTGAGAGGGCATTTCGGATACGTCGGAGTTCCCGTGAAGATAACGTTGAAACAGAAATGAACGGACCGCAACGCACGATCATCGTTGTCGGCGGCCTCTCGGCAGGCCCGAGTGCTGCCAGCAAAGCCGCACGCACGGATCCCAACGCGCGCGTGATTCTGCTGGAGCAGTCGGAAACGATATCGTACGGCATCTGCGAACTCCCCTATTTCATCGCAGGAGAAGTGGCGGAAAAGGACCTTGTGGTCCATACCGCCGAGAGCCTGAAGCGCGAGAAGGGGGTTGAAGTCCTGCTTCTGCACAGGGCGGAAGAAATCCGACCGGGCACACGCCGCCTTCGCGTCAGGGATCTTCATTCCGGGATCGTTTCCGAGATGCAGTACGATCGCCTCATCCTCGCGACGGGGGCATCACCGCGCAAGCTTGGGGTGCCGGGGGAGGACGCGCGCAACGTCTTCCACATCCGGAGTCTCGATGGTGCCGTGCACCTGAACCGTGTCATCGCGAAGGAACATCCCCGCCGCGCCGTCATTGTCGGCGCGGGTTATGTTGGGGTGGAAATGGCTGAAGCGCTCCGCCTGCGCGGCATCGACGTCACGATGCTGCATGACC
>JADLEA010000399.1 GCA_020846365.1 Bacteroidota bacterium | reverse complement strand
TATGTCGGCTGGTATCCCTTGCAGGCGGGGGAATGGACGGCGGAATACGACCCTCCCGGACAGGCAAAAAGCGTGACCGGCCGCCCGGAGATGTCCGGCTCGAAACCCCAGGAGCGAAACTGGCGATTCAGAAGCCACAAACTCCAGAACGGCTATGTGATCGAAGTGCGTTCGGAACGGGAGATCGGATCGTTTGAGAAGTTCACTGCATCCCTCCGTTCCCGACTTCCCAAGGCAGTGCTGACGCCGGGCAAGGTCTCCGTGGAGTACACGACGCTGGGAAAAGATCGGATGGCGTTCACGTTTCCGGAAACCCGTCACTTGAACGGCAAGGTCGTTGACCTCACCAAGACAAAACTGTTTGAAGGTCCGTATCTGAACGCAGAGGTGGGAAGTGAGCGGCTGACAATCACCTACAAGGGAGCAAAGCGAGTCCTGGACTTCCGGCTCGTGCGCGTTTCGGAGTGACGATGGCAAAAGCGAAGAGCTTCGACGTCGTTTTAGCAGGGCTTGCGCTGGTGGATGTGATCGGGCGTCCCGTGGATATCCGCCGTCCTCCGCGGAGGGGCGGACTGCAGCTGATCGATTCGGTCACTCTCACCACCGGCGGAAATGTTCCCAATTGCGGCATTGATCTGGCCCGGCTGGGCTTTCGCGTGGCAGGAATCAGCCGCGTCGGCAAAGACACGCTCGGTGATTTCGTGCGGCGGCATCTCGCGCAGCATCGCATTGACACCTCCGGAATAACCGTCGACGGCCGGGATCAGACTTCTGCGACGTTCGTTGCCGTAGAGAAGAGCGGTGAGCGCACCTTCTTCCACACGAGGGGGTGTCTGAAGAACTTCCGTGTGGAGGATATCCTCGCCCACCTGCCGCTGATCCGGAAGAGCAGGATCTTCGCGCTCGGGTACCTGGGGCTGTTGCCGGAGTGCGACCGTCATCTCCCCCGGCTGTTCAGGAAGCTCAAGCAGGAAACTGCGGCCATGACGCTGCTCGATACAGGCGGAAACCCCAGGCGCGTGCCGGGCCTTCTGGAACGGTTCCTCCCCTATGTGGATGTTTTTATTCCCAGCAGGGAGGAGGCGGCAGTCTTGACCGGAAAGACCGCCCCGGAGGGAATGGTGCAGGTGTTCCGGCGGTGGGGTGCGCGAGGAGTGGTGGGCATAAAACTCGGCGCCGAAGGGTGCTACATCACCACCGCGCAGGAGGCCGCGTACGTGCCTGCCGTTCGTGTCAACAAGGTTGTTGATGCAACCGGTGCCGGCGATGCCTTCGTTGCCGGCTTTCTCGCAGCCACGCTCCGGGGTTTTCGACCGCTGGATGCCGCGCGCAAGGCTAACGCCATTGCGGCAAGCTGCGTCACCGCGGTGGGGGCTTCCACCGCCATTAAACCATTCGACGAATACCGATGAGCACATACCATATTGTTTCCCACTCCCACTGGGATCGTGAGTGGTACAAGACCTTCGAACAGTTCCGCGCCATGCTGGTCAACATGGTGGACGACCTTCTGCAGCTCCTGCTGCATGATCCGTCCTATCGCTGCTTCACGCTCGACGGGCAGACGGTAGTTCTGGACGACTATCTTGCTGTCCGTCCCGAGCGCGAACAGACGCTCCGAAAGCTCGTGGAAGAAGGCCGGCTTGTGGTCGGACCGTGGTACATTCTTCCGGACGAGTTCCTTGTCAGCGCCGAGTCGACCGTACGCAACCTCCTGCACGGCACCACTTCGGCGCGCAAGTTCGGCGGAACGATGGACGTAGGGTATATCCCTGACAGCTTTGGCCACATTGCGATGATGCCCTGCATCCTGGAGGGATTCGGGATCCCTGCAGCGCTTGTGTACAGGGGGTTCGGGGGTGAGCCGGGACAGAATTCCTCGGAATACTGGTGGCACGCGCCGGACGGGAGCCGGTGCCTGATGGTGCACCTTTTCCGGAACGGATACAGCGGCGGGTATTTCCATCAGGACACGGACGAGGTGATTCTTGAAAGGTTCAAGGAACTGCAGCGGGAGGTGGACGAACGTGCAACGACCACGCACCGCCTTGTCCTGAACGGGGGGGACCACCATTGGCCCGATCCTCGGCTGCCCAGGACACTTGACCTCCTGCGCGCGAATTTCAAAGGCACGTTTGTCCATAGCAGCGTTCCGGCATATGTTGCCGCTATCCGGCATGAAGTCCGCGACCTGCCGTCAGTGTACGGAGAGCTCCGCTTCGGGTACCGTTACGCGTTCAATGTGCTCAGCGGTGTGTATTCGAGCCGCATGTATCTCAAGCAGGCCAACTGGCGGGTTCAGCAGTTGCTCCAGCGCTATGCGGAACCGTTGAACCTCCTCGGCACCCACTCCGGCATGCCGTCCCAACTCCCGCTCCTGAAGCATGCATGGCGGACGCTCATGCAGAATCAGCCCCACGACAGCATCTGCGGCTGCAGCATCGACCCGGTGCATCGTGAAATGATGACGCGCTTCAGCGCGGCCGAGGATGTCGGGCAAAGTGTCGTTGACAACGGACTCCAACAGCTTGTTCCGGTTGACGACCTCGCTGCCGGCGATGACCGCGCGCTGTTTCTGTTCAATCCTTCACCCTTCCCGCGGTCCGAGACCGCAGCTGCAGAGGTCCGTTTTTATCTTCAGGATATCGTGGTGGGACTGAACCCGGATGTTCGCGTCGCACCGAAACGGAAACCGGTGAAGGGTTTCGGTCTGTTTGACGAGAACGGGCAGGAGGTTCCCTTCCAGGTACTGAGCCGGCGGGAGGACTACGATATCACCTACACGCGGTACAATTATCCGAAGCAAACATACGCCGAACGGTTTGCGGTACTGGTCGATGCGGAATCGGTGCCGCCCATGGGATTCAAGGGATTGACGATACGGCCTCTCAAGAAATTCTCCGTGTTCCCCACCTCCTTGAAGAGCGGACCCCGTTTCATCGAGAACCAGCACATCCGCGCGGAGGTGAAAGCGAACGGTGAGGTACTCCTGGTGGACAAGTCCACGGGGAAGACGACGCGCGGCCTGCATCTCTTCGAAGACACGGGGGACGTGGGGGATGAGTACAGCTATTCGTATCCGAAACGGGATCTTCGCGTGACCTCCGCGCGCTGCAAGGCGCGGATAGAGCGTGTGGAGCGGGGTCCGCTCCGGGTCGCCCTCAAGATCCGGTTGAGCATGCCGGTGCCTGCTTCGGCCGCACACGACCGGCGTGCCCGAAGCACGCAACGCGTCCCCATTGTCATCACGTCCACGCTATCCTTGGCTCCTACCTCTCGGGCGCTCCACATCGAGACGGTGGTTGAGAACAACGCCAAAGACCACCGCTTGCGCGTTCTCTTCTCTTCCGGCTGCAAGACGAAGAGCGTGTTCGTAGACAGCCAGTTTGTTCTGCTTGAACGAACGCAGCAGGAGTACGACACCCGCGAGTTCACCATCGAACACCCGGCCAGCGTCGCTCCCATGCAGCGATTCGTGGGCGTGCGCGATCAGCAGCGCGGTTTGGTGTTGTTTGCGGATGGCTTGCCGGAATATGAGCTGTTGCTGGACGGCAGGGGAACCATTGCGCTGACGCTCCTCCGTTGCGTGGGCCTCCTTGCGGGTGAAGATCTCCTGACCCGTCCGGGCGGGAAATCAGGCTGGCACAGCGAAACCCCGGATGCGCAGTGCCAGGGCACGCATCGATTCCGTTATGCCCTTCTTCCCACGTCGCCAGATGAGAACGGCGGAAGTGCGCTCGTGAATGCGGAGGCGGAACGATTCCACGCCCCCTTGCTGCCGTTCCGCCGGAAGAATGCGGACCCTCTGCCGCTGTCCGGTTCGTTCCTGTCCTGCGAAAGCGGGAGGACGACGTTCAGCGCGCTGAAGGAATCGGAAGACGGCAAGGCGGCCATTCTCCGGCTCTATAACACCACCGGGGCTGCGGTCGAGGAAACCATACGCTTCCGAGACCGCATCCGCACCGCAGAGCGTTCCCGCCTGGACGAAACACCGTGTGGAGCCCTGCCGGTCGAAGAGCACTCTGCGCTGCGCATCACGCTGGCTCCCGCGGAAGTCGTGACGCTGCGCCTGACGTTCGGGTCTTGATGCTTTCGAAATCCCCATCCAGAGACGGAAAGGACGCACACTATGAAGATTGCCCAGTACGAGAGCGAGCGCGGCTACTTCATCGGACTTGATCTGGATGGATCATGGATCAACTACAGCAAAGCGAGTGCGGCGTACTATGCCCTGACGCACGATGTCTCGCTTCTGCCGCGTCCCACCATCGAGACGCTGCTGGAACGCGGACAGTTCGACGTGCGGGAATTCCGGGCAGTGGGGGCGTTCGTGAAAAAACACCGCCTGCAGCCCCTCGTGGCAATGCCGCGGGAGGTGCTTCTCCGGGCACCCCTCGTGCGTCCGCGAAAGATCATTGCGCTGGGATTGAACTACGCGTTGCACGTGAAAGAGGGTTCGCTCACCAGGCCGAAAGAGCCGGTGATCTTTATGAAGGCGGGCTCGTCCGTCATCGATCCCGAAGAACCCATCAGGATTCCCCGCGGCCTTGGACGGATGGACCATGAAGTTGAGCTGGCGCTGGTGATAGGCAAACAAGCGAAAGCCGTCAAGCGGCGTGACGCGTACAGCTATATTGCAGGGTACACCATCTGCAATGATGTCACAGCCCGTGCACTGCAGACTCAGGACATCAACAACCGCTATCCGTGGTTCAGGACCAAGAGCTTCGACACGTTCACGCCGCTTGGTCCGTGGATCGTGACGACGGATGCGATACGGCAGCCAGTGCGGCTGGACATCGAATGCCGGGTGAACGGCAGGCTCCGGCAGCACTCCAACACCAGGCACCTGCTGTTTGATATACCCACGATCATCGAATTCGTGAGCAAGCACATTACGCTGGAGCCGGGGGATGTCATTTCCACCGGGACGCCGGAAGGGATCGGGAGGATCGAGAACGGCGATACCGTCGTTTGCCGGATCCAGCACATCGGTGAACTGCGCAATCCCGTGAAGTATGCCTGATCGTGGATAGCGCCGCGGACCATACCACCGAGCCCGCCGTACGGCTTCTCGCTGATCTTGTGCGCATCCCGAGCGTCAACCCGATGGGCCGGGCACTCACGGGGGCAGTGCACTCCGAGGCCGCCGTTGCGGAGTATGTGGAAGCCTACCTCCGGAAGCACGGAATTGACGTGCAGGTTGCCGCCTATACGCCCGGCCGGCCCAACGTTCTGGGGTTCGTGGATGTCGGTGCGGCGCACACCGTCATGCTCGAAGCGCACCTTGACACCGTGCACGCCGAGGGGATGAAGGTTGATCCCTTTGGCGCAGACATCGTGGGGGACGATCTCTTCGGCCGTGGATCGTGCGATACCAAAGGATCATTGGCGGCGTTTCTCGCGGCGACGACCGGAGTCCTCCGACGACACGGCGAGGCAAGGCACAACATCCTCATCGCCGCCGTCGCCGATGAAGAGTATCAGTTCTCCGGAGCGCGTCATGCTGTCGCCGCCGGACTTCGCGCGGACTGCGGCATTGCCGGCGAGCCGACGAATCTCAGGATCGTGCGGGCTCACAAGGGTGTCGTGCGGTGGTTTCTGCGCACTGCGGGGAGGGCAGCACACGCGGCGTATCCGGACCGGGGTGAGAATGCCATCTATCGCATGGCCCCTCTCCTCCTCCGACTTGAGGAACATGCGCAGGCGTTGCTCGCGCAACCGCCACACAAACTCCTCGGGACGCCGAGTCTGAGCGTCGGCAGGATCGAAGGCGGGCAGGCAGTGAACATCGTGCCTGACCAATGCCGGATCGAGGTCGACCGGCGGACTCTGCCCGGAGAGCTCCCCGAAGACGCCATGCACGCGGTCAGGGAGTTGCTGGCAGACCTGCAGCATTGGGATATGTCAGAGCCGCATGTCGCAGCGAAGGGGATGGATGTGCCGGAGGAGAGTCCTATCGTCCGGAACCTCTCCCGGGCCATCCACGCGGTGACCGGAAATGCTGTCGTGGAAGGGGCATCCTACGCCACGGATGCGGGAATCTACACCTCGGCCGGCATTCCCACAGTGGTCTTTGGTCCGGGGGATATTGCGGATGCCCACACCGCACACGAACATATTTCCATTGCGGAGCTTCTGAAAGCGGAAGCGATTGTTCAGAAAGTTCTTTCGACGGACTTCACATGATTCTGGGCTTCGACATCGGTGGGACGAAGTGTGCGGCCATCCTGGGGACCGGGACCGGAGAGATACGGTTGAGGAAGGAGATTCCCACGCGCACAGCACGCGGGTTTCAGCAGGTGTTCAATGATCTCTGCGCGCTTGGGCGGGAAGTGGCAGCGGATTCCGGGGAACCGCTCGAGGCGCTCAGCGTTTCCATCGGAGGTCCGCTGGACGTTCTTCGGGGCATCATTCTCTCCCCACCAAACCTGCCCGGCTGGGACCGGATACCTCTGAAGACTCTTCTGGAAAAGGAGTTTGCGCTCCCGGTGTTCATCGAACACGATGGCAACGCAGGGGCTCTTGCCGAATGGATGTTTGGCGCGGGGAAGGGGATGAAGAACCTGCTGTTCCTGACCATGGGCACCGGTTTCGGTGCCGGGTTGATCCTCGACGGCAGATTGTACCGTGGGACGAGCGACGTGGCCGGCGAAGCAGGACACGTTCGCATTGCGGAAGATGGCCCGCCCTGCTACGGCAAAGCCGGGTCCCTGGAAGGATACGCAAGCGGGACCGGCATAGCACGCCTGGCGCACATGCTCCATCCGCAACTCTGGGGCGAAGATGTGGCACTGCGCGAAGTTGCGGAACAGGCACGGATCGGATCGGATGAGGCGCGTCAAGTGTTTGAGGCGGCGGCTTTGCGGTTTGGCCGCGGGCTTGCGATGCTTATGGACATCCTGAATCCGCAATGCATTGTACTCGGCGGCATCGGGATGCGCGTGTATGAACTCCTCGTTACGCCGGCCCTCCGTGTGGCGCAAGCGGAGGCATTGCCCCAGGCCTGGGATGTCTGCCAGGTGGTTCCTGCGGCGCTGGGCGAGGCCATAGGAGATTACGCAGCGCTCTGCGCGGCGCTGGACCAGGGAGGAATGCTCAAGAGGTCATGATGAATACACGATATCCCCACATTCCACTCGCAAACGCGAAACCCGATGTCGGCATGTTTGTCGATGCCTTGCTCGGGCGCCGGACTCTCCGGCGGGCGCCGATGATCGAGTATATCGTCGATGATGTGGTCATGCGCCCGATTGTGGAAAACATGCTGGGGCGCGACTGGGTCCCGTGGGGACCTTCACGCGAAGCCATGAAGGGATACCTGGACAACGCGATCGCGTTCTGGAAGGGCATGGGGTACGACTTCGTCCGCTTCGAGCAAGGCCTCGCGCTACCCGAGCGCCTCACGGTGATTCCGGACGCCGCGCCCGGCTCGTCGAAGGAGCGCGCATGGGCCGACGAGCACCACGGCGCCATCACCACGTGGGAAGACTTCGAACGCTATCCCTGGCCGCGCGTGGAGGAGTTCGATTTCTTCCCGTTCGAGTACCTGAACGAGCACGTGCCGGATGGCATGGGACTGATCAGCAGCCACGGCGGGGGGATGTTCGAGCACCTC
The DNA here is from genome assembly GCA_020846365.1 of Bacteroidota bacterium. Classification (GTDB taxonomy): domain Bacteria; phylum Bacteroidota; class Ignavibacteria; order UBA10030; family UBA6906; genus JAGDMK01. The sequence goes on along the minus strand of JADLEA010000399.1, from coordinate 882 downwards.
TCCTGGATCATGTCTTTCGAAGGACTCTGCTCCGCTTTGTACGAGACGCCGGACCTGGTGAAAGCGATCGCCGAGCGGCTCGGCGGCCTCATGACCGCTTTCACCAGCCATCTGCTCACGCTGGACCGACTTGCCGTCCTGTTTCCCGGCGATGACATGGGATACCGTTCTGCCACCATGATTTCTCCGAAAGACCTGCGCACCCACATTCTGCCGTGGCACAAACAGCTTGCGGCGATGGCACACGACAGAGGGATTCCCTATTTCCTCCATTCCTGCGGGAAGATCTTCGCCCTCATGGAGGATCTGATTCATGATGTGCGCATCGACGGCAAGCACTCCTATGAGGATGCAATCCTCCCGGCGGAGGAATTCCAGCGCCGTTATGGCCGGCACATCGCCGTGCTCGGCGGCGTGGACATCAACATCCTTTCGGGGAAACCGCCGGACCTGGTCCGGGCCCGAGTACGAGAGCTGATTCTCACCTGCGGACCTGTGGGACGCTACGCCATAGGTTCAGGCAACTCCGTCCCGAGCTATGTCCCGGTGGAGAACTATCTTGCCATGATCGATGAGGCGCATGCGACACAGTGGTAGGACGCCCTTGCAGAGCGGCTTCGCCGGGTGCGAAGCGGAAGGATGTCTGCGGCGCCGTGCATGTGCCAGAACGGTGATTCGGCGACACAGCGTGTGCCGTGACCCAATGGTAGAGTGCGGGCCTTTCCCATGGCGGAGGGAGATCCGGTGATTACGACGGTCACATTGAATCCTATGCTCGACAAGACCGTCGAGGTGGATCGTCTTATTCCGGGCGGGATTGCACGGGCGAAACGGGTCGGCATGATCGTGGGCGGCAAAGGCGTGAATGTTTCCCGCCAGCTC
>JADLEA010000398.1 GCA_020846365.1 Bacteroidota bacterium | reverse complement strand
TGTCGGAGAATGGGTACGCCCCCCTTCTGGCGCGGAACGGTGTTGAAGCGCTCACGCTGGTGCTCGACGAGCCGGTCCAGATGATCGTGGCTGATGCCATGATGCCCAAGATGGATGGGTTTCAGCTGTGCAAGGAAGTACGGACGCTTCCCTCTTGCTCCACCATTCCCTTCATCATCTACACCGGCAACTATGTGGACGCGGCGGATCAGGAGTTCGCGCGCAGCATAGGGGTCGACCGCTACGTCGTGAAGTACGCAGGCCTCGGGGCGCTTGTGCAGGCAATCAACGAGCTCGCGCAGCAGCATTATGGCCGGAAGATGGAAGAGCCGGCGCCCGTCCAGGAGCAGATCGACGACCAGGAGTTCCTCGAGAAGCATCGGGCCATCGTGATCAAGAAGCTGGAAGAGAAGATGGCCGAGCTCGAGATGTATGCGGACACTCTTATCCGGAAGAACCGGGAGATCCAGGCCTCGGAGGACCGTTACCGTACACTTTTCGATCATGCAAGCAGTGCGATCTTCGTTCTGGACCGTGAAACGGGAAAGGTGCTGGACGTCAACAGGGCCGGCATTGATCTTCTGGGATTTGCGCGGGAGGAATTGCTGGCGATGTCGCATCTCCCGGTGGCGGGAGGAGACTTCACGGCGACGATGCTGGACACGTCGCGGTATGCGTCGGGGGAAACGACCATCACGCGCAGAGACGGGACCTCCGTACAGGTCGATATCGGCATCGGGCCCGTGGCCCGTCCGCAGGACACGCGCGTGTTGCTCTACGTCCGGGATATCAGCGAGCAGAAGAAGATGCGGGAGCAGCTCGTGCAGGCGGAGAAGATGACGCTGATGGGAAGGTTGGCCGCCGGCATCGCGCATGAAATCCGGAATCCCCTCTCCGCCGTCGCGCTGAATCTTCAATACCTGGTCTTCAAGACACAGCAGCAACCCGAGCTGTGTGATCCGTTACGCGACGCCCTGGAAGGGACCAAACGCATTGAAGCGGTCATCGAAAACACTCTTAACCTTGCCCGGGTCACGCCTCCCGTCTTGAACGAGCAGCAGATCAATGACCTCGTGCCGCAGGTTCTGGGATTCATCAAGCTCTCCGTTCAACAGAAGGAAGTACGTTTCGCAACGTCGTACGCCGATGCGCTTCCTCCCATTCGGATCGACGCGAAGCAGATTCAGCAGGTCATCTTGAACGTCGTGCAAAACGCGATCGATGCATCTCCCGACAAAGGCACCGTGGAATTGACCACGCTGCTCTCGCACCCTGAGGACGCCGGAAAGCCGTTTGTCGAGCTTGCCGTGCGGGACTACGGACCGGGACTTTCGGCGGAGCAGCGCAAGCACCTGTTCGAGCAATTCTACACGACAAAGCCCGGCGGAACCGGTCTCGGGCTTTCGATTTCGAAACAGATTGTTGAGAAACACAAGGGCAGCATGCGTATCGATCCTGCCGACGGCGGGGGGACCATCGTTCGACTCTTATTGCCTATTCACAGTTAAGAAAAGGAATTCGTCATGGCGAAAGCGCGGATACTGGTGGCTGATGATGAGCCCATCCTGGGAAGCACGCTGAAAAAAATCCTGGGAGAGCTGGGCTATTCGGTAGCCCTCTGCAGCCGCGGGGAGGACTTCTTCCAGTTTCTGGATGAGCAGAAACCCGACATCGTGTTGCTAGACATCTACCTGGGAGAAGTCAACGGGATTCAACTGCTCAACCGGATGCGGCTTGAGGGGTGGACGGTTCCCGTGTTGATGATGACCGCGCATTCAGACGTCTCTCTCGCGGTAAGTGCGATGAAGGAAGGCGCCGCCGACTTCGTGGTCAAGCCCTTCGACCTCAATCACCTCGGCGTCCTGATCGACAAGAACCTTGACCACGCACGGCTGCAGACGCAGGTCAAATTGCTGCAAGAGGAGCTTGAGGAGGAGCGGTCTCGATCGGGAATCATCGGGAAGAGCCCTGCGCTTCGGCGGGCCATGGAGACGGCCGAGAAGCTGGCCATGGGCGAGAACACGACCGTGCTGATTGAGGGCGAAAGCGGCACGGGGAAGGAACTGATGGCGAGGTTCATCCACCAGCAGAGCTCGCGCCGTGAGAAGCCGTTCATCACGCTGAATTGCGGCGCGATTCCCAAAGAGCTGGCAGAGAGCGAATTCTTTGGCTATGAGAAGGGTGCGTTCACGGGCGCAACCGAAAAGATGAAGCAGGGGAAATTCGAGCTGGCGGACGGCGGGACGATCCTGCTTGATGAGATCCGCGAACTCTCTCTCGACATGCAGGTGAAACTCCTCCGGGTGCTGGAAGAAAAGCGCTTTTACCGGTTGGGGGGAACGAAGGAAATCAGCGTGGATGTCCGGGTCATTGCCGCCTCGAACAAGGAATTGACCCGCGAAGTGGAGGAAGGGCGGTTCCGTGAGGACCTGTACTACCGCCTGAATGTCGCGTCGGTTCGGATCCCGCCCTTGAGGAACCGCCGGGAAGACGTGGGCGAGCTGGCCACGGCGTTCCTCGCGGAGTTTTGCCGGCGCTTCAACCGGCAGGTTCCCACCATAGCTCCCGAAGCGCTGCACTACCTCGAACAGCTTCCGTGGAAAGGAAACGTGCGCGAACTCAGAAACGCCATGGAGAGGGTCGTCCTTCTCAACAATGTTCCCGCCCTGTCGGCCGATCATTTCGGCTTTCTCCGGACCAGCGGCGGCATCGGTGCGTCTGCCTCCGGAAACGGCAAGTCCTTCATGCTGGAAATTCCTCCTCAGGGAATCCGCATGAACGAGGTCATGAAGGATTTGATCCTGAAGACGCTGGACATCGTGGGGGGGAACCAGGTGCAGGCAGCGAAGGTCCTGGGACTCACCAGGTCCAAGCTTCGGTATCGCATGGAGCAGCTGGGCATCAGGCCCGAGCAGCGCACGTACCGTACGAGCATTTAGCATGGAAGCACGCCGGCACACGAAGGCCTCCGGAAAGCATACCGGTTCAGCCAGGCGGCAGGGATCATCCATGAGGGCCGCATCGCCCCGTGGTGCTCTACGGGAGTTTGCCCAGGATCTTCCCGGGATGATACTCATTGTGAATGCTGCAGGCGGTGTGACCTTTGCCAATGCGCGGTTCACGGCCTTCACGGGGACGAAGCT
>JADLEA010000397.1 GCA_020846365.1 Bacteroidota bacterium | reverse complement strand
GACGGCTGCAGACAAAGAACATGGCGTGTTACTTTGGTTAATATACGAAACAGGTTCGGGAGAGTCAAGGAAAAGCCTGTAACCTATTCAATTACCTTGACTTAATTTGATCAGCTTCCAATTTCTTATGTTCCAAGTGCAAATTTTCCCCTTCTGCAAAGTTAAACGTGCCGGGGTTCAAATCCTCCCACCTGGAACACTTCCGAAGACTCCGCTTCCCGTATGCGCGATCATGGCGAGCTCCGGTGCTCAATACCGAACGGTCGCCCCTAGAAACTGTATCGACCGATCTCCTCAGCCAGGATTTCCCGGCCCCACACGTGAGGTGAATAAGAGCACTACCTTAACAGGGTCATCTTCCTTATGGCCGTTCGGCCGCCCACACTCAGCACGGCAAAATACGATCCGCTCGGAAGTCCGGTTGCATCGAAAGCGACCCTGTGGATGCCCGCTGCCCGGTGACCGTTCTCAAGAAGCGCAACTTCACGTCCGAGTATGTCAAACACCTGCAACAATACAATGCCGGCATCAGGCAGGACAAACTCAACGGTCGTCTCGGGATTGAATGGATTGGGAAAGTTCTGCCGGAGCTCCCACGTGTCAGCCACAGGCTGTGCTTCGGCGACATCGGTCGAGCCCTCAAAGAACAAGAGCACCCGCCCCAGGATACTTGTCCGGCTGGAAGGAGATCCAATGGTCTCGAGGGCGAACCCGATATAGACGAGCTTTCCGATTGCCGTTCCCGTATCGAAGGTGCCGGCGAACTGAACGCCGGCGGTCAGGGAGGCCGAATACATGAGGGCCGAAATGGCACCTCCAGTCGGCGTTATGTAGTCTGGATAATCTTCCGGATAGACTGACCCGAAGCTGCCGCTCTCGCCCTCGAAGGCAGAACCGGCGGCGCCTGTATACGCCAACGCCGCCGCATCGTCGCCCGCATACGTCGCTTTCAGATAACCGGTGTAGAATGCCGGCGCGTAGTTCGGTGATGCGCTCCTGCCGAGATCGTAGCCGATCTCTGAGCCGGTGATGCAGAGGTGGCCGCCATCCCGGAGATAGTCCTGAATCAGAGCTTGTTCGACCGGATTCAAGGAGAGGTCCGCCACCGATTCGTCGCCGAGGAACCAGACAACACCGGCGTATGACGAAAGGGTGACCATGCCCCGTTGTACAGCGTCGTTGTCTGCCGCATCGGCCGGCCACCCGGCCTCGCTTAGCGCCCGGACGTACTGCGCGCCGAAATCGTGATGCGTGAGGCCGTAACTTCCCGTCGTCCTATCGAAACCGTCCACCACCAGGTATCGTCGCCCGGTTCCCGTGCGCGCGGCATACGTGTCGGATGTGTCGCTCAGCCGGCTACGGGAACTGTCGACAGCGAGCATGCGCACATAATAGGTCGTGCGATCTGCAAGATTCGGGATGACCACCGAGCGGCTCGCGGAGGTGAGAACAGTCTCGTCCAGATGGGGCGCGGATGGCCAGAGGTCCGGATCCTGACTGAGGTAGAGGCGAAATCCTCCGAGATGCCCCTCGCCCACGGATTCCCATCGAACGAGAAGCTCTGCAGCCGATGTTGTAGACGTGTCCCTTACGACCGCAAGCCGTGGTGCAGAAGGCGCCTGCGGAACATATCCGGAGTCCGTCATGTACTGTGCAAGGACATCCCAGATATCATGATTGCCGGCATCCATACCCAGAGCCCACATCCCAACGCCCATAAGGTTTCGATCGAGAACGAACTGGTACTTATGAGCCATGCTTTCCGGATCGTCGTACCATCCCTGATACCATTGCGCGCCGGCCTGATAGCGAAACCAGGCGTTCAACGCCGACTGCTCCCACAGCCGCCCGTACGTCCCGATGTATCCGAGAGCATCGGGGTAGTAGATCACCGCACCCGTCCCCTGGGTTTGTGCTTTGGGTTCTCCGGACACTGCCGGCCACCGGTAGCCGAAGTGAGGGACGCCCAGCACGGTCTTGTCGGAGGGAATCCGCGCCTGGACAAAATCGATGAAGGTGGTGATGTTGAGACTTCCCCAGAAGCTATTGTTCGGTAGCAAACCGACAGGTCTGGTCGTGCTGGTTCCCGACCATCCGTAGCCGTAGCCCTGAAAGAAAAAGAGATCCACGGACCCATAAAGGGCCGGCAGGTCCCAATCACCGGCACGTGTGTCAAAGTCTGTCGGAGCGCAGGACACCTGAGAACCGGGCATACGCGTGTGGAAGCTGTCGGCCAACGCCTGCATGAACTGCGTCAGGGCGTTTTTGCTGCCGCTGTTGATCCCCTCAAAATTGATGTTGATGCCATCCCCGTTGCCTGCCTGAACAATGGTCAGTGCCTGCTGGATGAACGTGGTCCGGTAGGAAGGGGTTGATACCAGCGCATCGATATCGGCGGACGTGAAATTGGTAAAGCACAGAACGACGCGGACGCCGTTCGCGTGGGCGGTGTTGATCATGTTCACGACGTCCGCCACTGCCGACGGATCGCCGGCGTACTTCGGCCACCCGTGCGTGTCGCCGATCGTTCCGTCCGCATTGACCTCTCCGCTGAAATACGCGACGGTGCTCACGAGCTGATAGTCAAGCTGTGTCCATCTCGCCCTGAACCAGTAGGGGAGATAGCCGAACACTTCGCGGGTGAGGGCGAGATTCCTTCCCGATCGGTCCAGGGGCTGAATGGTATATCCTCTCGGTGCCGGTTCTGCGCCGAGTGCCACCTCCGATGCAGCATACATGCGCATGAATTCCCGGTGGACACTGGAATCGGCCGGAGCGTTCTCGCCGGACGCAGGAGACGTCCCGAGAGCACACAGGAGCGAAATGAGGAGAAACGAAGGATTGCGGGAAGACATGGGTAACGGATGCACCTTTATTTCAAAAAATGGAAAGCCGGTCACAAAGTCAATCCCTGACGTCACAAACCCCACCACGGCTCGGTACTGCACGAGAAGTGAGTCCTCAGCGCGTGAGAACTGACGTTCGAGAGAAGGGCGTTCGCGGGGAGAGGAGAACCGTCAAGACAATCACGGCAGGTTCAACAAACCGTGGCGGCGCTCAGGGAGAACGCCGCCACAGATGTGCAGTGCGGAAACCGCGCCACGCCGTCGGACAACAGCACCGGCGGAATGCAGACACTATTACTTGACGAGAATCATGCTCTTCACGGAGGAATATCCGTCCGTCTTCAGTGAATAGAAGTAGGTGCCGCTCGGCAGGTTTCTCGCATCAAACGTTGCGCGGTAGTTCCCCGCAGCCTTCACCTCATCCGCCAGTGTCGCGACTTCCCTGCCGAGAAGATCAAACACTCTCAGCGACACGAAACCGGATTGCGGAATGCTGAATTCGATCGTGGTTGTCGGGTTGAACGGGTTCGGGTAATTCTGCGAGAGGGTATATCCGGAGGGCAATTCTCCGCCAAGCTCCTCTACTCCCGTTGTGAAGTCAGGCAAGGTACCGTTGAACTTCCACTTCTCGACAGTCCAGCCGTACATGGACTGACTATAGAGATTCTCGTTCTCGTCCCAATCCACATCCATCGTCGCGGCATATCCCGAGGCAGTCCCTGCGCCGGCAGAGGTATATGAACCGGTCACCCAGAGATTCCATGCCGCCTGGTCAATCATGGCAACGCTCGTATCCGTGGATATCGGTTCGCCGGTGTTTCCGTTAAGGAGATAGATGCGTCCAAAGCCGTAACCAGTGGTGGTTGGCTTCAAAAGGGAGTCGACAGCAACCGCGAGGATGTTTTTCGAGGCGAGATGGGCAAGGCCGATGGGTCCGGCCCGTTTCGTCGGCACACCTGACACCGTGTCCTGCGGACCGATGGTCCACGAGAACCCTGCGTCGAGAGCGTAACCTCCGGTGCGGGAGCCGGTGTATCTCACCACGCGGCGGTTTCCGTAGTCCGAAATGTAGACGGCCGTTCCGTTCTGATTGACGGCGATCCCCTTGTAGACTCCGTCGGGCAGGTCAATGGTCTGCACTGGTGCATCCGCATGCCCGGCCGGTGTCCAGGTGTCGATCGGCGCATAGACTTTCAGGTCGGCCGTCTGCCCCGTTGTGGAGTCATTGCAGACATAGACATACCCGTCGCCGTCGACGTCGATCCCAAAGATGCTGTTTGTGCCGGTCGCCTGACGCGGGAAGGGGTCGACGACTGTGACCGTGTCGTTGGTATACTTGAACACGAGCACGTTGTGCTCGGCATCATTACTGGCGACATAAATCAGGCTGTCGGGCGTTCCCTTGAGCGCAAATGCGTCGGTCATGGTTACCTGATCAAACCCGCCGTCGGTCCAGATTTGGTAGATGCCGCTGACGGCGTATCCGTACGTGTACGTCCGTCCCAAAAGAGAATCGGCATCGACATAGGGTATCAGGTAGCAGCGCGTACCGGGCCGCATGCAGAGCGCGACAAACATATCTTCTTTGATGACCGCCGAGCCGACCGTGCGGTCGCCTGTGCCGTTCGGGTTGTCATCTATCGTGACATACAGACACTGCCATTGAGCGTTTGCGTATGTTGCGAACACGCTCACCACGGCCGCAAGCACGGCCAATCGCGAAAGCAGTTTCATTGAACCTCCCGGAATTGGTGATGAACTGCAGGTGTGTCGCTAGAACGATGCTGCAACAGATTTTGTGTGAGAGGAGATGATGCCTCGGGGGTCCGACGACACTGTCGTAGACCCCGTAGGCATCACAAGGTGGATCCAGGAAAGCTATTTCACCAATACCATCTTCTTCACGCCGCTAAACGACCCTGCAGTCAGCGAGTAGAAGTATGTCCCACTTGGCAAACCGGTTGCATCAAAGGTTGCGCGGTAGGTTCCGGCGGGCTTCTGCTCATTCACTAAGGTAGCGATTTCGCGCCCGAGGAGATCGACAACCCTCAGAGAGACGAAGCCGGAGGCCGGCACTGAAAACTCAATGGTCGTTGAAGGATTAAACGGATTCGGATAGTTTTGAAGGAGAGTATATCCATCCGGCCCCGCGGAGCCAGTCAGCTGGACGCCCGTCACGCTGATCGTCGGCAAGGTTCCCTGATACTCCCATTTGTCCACGGTCCAACCATAGTAGGACTGTGTATAGAGATTCTTGTTGCTGTCCCACTTGACATCGTAGCATGACGTGTACCCGGACACATCCCCCG
>JADLEA010000396.1 GCA_020846365.1 Bacteroidota bacterium | reverse complement strand
GAAGGTCACGCGATGAGTCGATTACGATCGACGGGATGCCTCAGGGGTGTCCTTTTTGCCGCCTCAAACCCCCTGATGCTTGATGACACGCGCCTGCGTCAGGAACACCACCTCTTCGGCGATGTTGGTGCTGAGGTCAGCAATCCGCTCCAGATTCCGGCTCAACCGGGCAAGTTCCATGCCCGTTTCGACGCCAAGCTCTTCCGCCTTCAGGGATTCCACCACGAGCTTCACCGTCTTCCGGTTCAGATCATCGACGGGCTGTTCGTTCTCCAGAACCTCCTCTGCGAGTTCGGGATCCAGACGGATGAAGCTGTCCAGAGCGTCACGCAGCATCCGCTCCACAATCTCGGCCATGCGCCGGATATCTTCAACCGCCGTGGCGGCCAGTCCTCCGGTTGTTGAGTTCCCGGGGGAATCCAGAAGCGTCAATGCCGATTGCGCCAGGTTGACGCAGTGATCGCCGATGCGTTCCAGATCGTTGTTGAGCTTCTGCGAGCCGATGATGAACCTCAGGTCCTTTGCGACGGGTTGACGCAGCGCCAGAAGATCGATGATTGCATTGTCGATCTCCAGCTCGAGCGAGTCAATCCGTTCATCCGAGATGATGACTTCCAGCCCGGCCCGCCGGTCATGCTCAAGGAATGCCGCCACTGCAAGACGAAAGCTGTCCTCGACGAGTGACCCCATTTTGATGAGCGAGGTCTTTAAGCTTTCCAGTTCAAGCTGAAACTGTCGTTCCATCTTCTTTTCCTATCCAAACCTGCCGGTGATATAGTCTTCGGTCTGTTTCTTGGTCGGAGCAGTAAACATCGTTTTCGTGGAATCCATTTCGATCAGTTCCCCCATGTAGAAGAATGCCGTGAAATCGCTCACCCTCGCGGCCTGCTGCATATTGTGCGTGACGATAACGATCGTGTACGATTGCTTCAACTCGTAAATCAACTCCTCGATTTTTGCCGTGGCGATCGGGTCGAGCGCGCTGGCTGGCTCATCCATCAGCAGGATTTCGGGATCGACGGCAAGCGCGCGGGCAATGCAGAGCCGTTGCTGCTGCCCGCCCGAGAGCGCCAGGGCGCTTTTGCCCAGATCGTTCTTGACCTCATCCCAGATCGCTGCCCTCTTCAGTGTCGTCTCGACGATTTCCTCAAGTCTCTTCCTGTCATGTATGCCATTGATGCGCGGGCCGTACGCAACGTTGTCAAAGATGGACTTCGGAAACGGGTTGGACTTCTGAAAGATCATTCCGATGCGCTTCCGGAGCTCGACGACATCCACCTGCTTGTCGTAGATCTCCACATTGTCAATCCGGACGGAGCCATCGATCCGGACGTTGTCAATCAGCTCGTTCATTCTGTTCAGGGTGCGGAGGAAGGTCGATTTCCCGCAACCGGACGGGCCGATCAACGCCGTGACGTTCTTCGGGGCAATGTCCATGGAGATGTTGGAGAGGGCTTGTTTCGAACCATAGTGGAGGTTGAGATCCCGGATGGCAATCTTCGTGTTCTCAGTCTTGGTGGTTGTCATAGGAGTCCCGTATCAACGCATCTGGCGTGAACGAACACGCGAGCGAAGGAAAATGGCAGAAAAATTGAGCATGAATGTTATGGTCAGGAGGACAAGAGTTGTCGCATACTGGATGCCGATGGTGGCGTCGACGTTGGTCGACTGCGTGGCCATGATGTACACGTGATAGCCGAGTTCCATGAACTGGTCGGACAGGCTTCCCGGAAGCCGGGGGAGGAAATAGGCGGCACCTGTGAAGAGGATCGGCGCGACTTCGCCCGCTCCTCTGGAGACGGCGAGGATTCCGCCCGTGAGAATTCCCGTAAGCGAGTTGGGAAGCACCACGTGCCAGATCGTCTGCCACTTCGTGGCGCCCAGCGCCAGGCTTGCCGCACGCAGGTCCTGCGGAACCGTCTTGATGGCCTCCTCAACGGAAACAATCACCACCGGAAGGGTCAAGAGGGCCATGGTAAGGCTGGCCCAAAGCAGGTTCGGCTGCGCCCAGTGCAGATCGGTGCCGTCGGAGAGCAGGGTGTCCATCCCCGATCCCACAAACTGCACAAAGAAACCGAGCCCGAATAGCCCGAACACAATCGCCGGCACACCGGCCAGCGTGTTCACGGCAAACCGGATTGCACGCGCAAGGCGGGATTGCGCGCCTGCGTACTCGCTCAAATACACAGCGGTAATCACCCCCACAGGCACTCCCGCAATTGACATAATCAGGACACGGAGGGCCATGCCGACGATGGCCGGTAGAATCCCCCCTGCCGTCATCCCCTCCCGTGGGGGCGTGGACAGGAACTCCCACGAGATTGTATCCTTACCACCCACGACGATGGTCGCCATGACCACGATGACCACTGCTACAATGGAAAAGGCGGCGGCTCCGGAGAGTCCGACAACCGCCGAGCCGAGCACTTTTCGCCTGAGGCGTTTCATCAGAGTCCCCGGAATCTTTTCAGAAGCCGTTGCCGGATAAACACCTCTGCTGCGGCGTTCAGTAGGAATGTGAAGAGGAAGAGAATCGCGCCCAGGAGGAACAACACCGTGTAGTGGGTGTCTCCGAAGACCACCTCCGCCATTTCGGCGCCGATGGTGGCGGACATGGTCCGGACCGGTTCGAGGAAATTCAGCGAAAGCATGGCAGCGTTCCCGGTCGCCATGAGCACAATCATGGTCTCACCGAATGCGCGCCCAAACCCGAGAAGAACGGCGGCAAACACGCCGGGTGTCGCGGCAGGGAGCGTCACAAAGAGAGCCGTCTGCCACTTGCTCGCTCCGAGAGCCAGACTGGCTTCAGACATGTACCTCGGCACCGCGGTCAGTGCATCCTCTGCGACTGTATAGATGATCGGTATGACCGCGAGCGCCATGGCGAGGCCCCCCACGAACGCGTTTAACCGGTACTCATACCCGAACAGGTTTTGCAGGAGCGACGCCAGAACAACCAGCGCGAAGAAGCCGATGACCACGGATGGAAAACCCGCCAGGATTTCGATGGCCGGCTTCAGCACCTCCTTGGCCCAGCGCGGGGCAAACGATGCGGTGAACAAGGCAGCAAGGATGGCCACCGGTGAGGCAATGAGAATCGAGAGCAGGGTCACCTTCAGCGATCCCACCACAAGCGGAAGGATGCCGTACTGCGGAACAGCAGAGACCGGTTGCCAGCGGGTCCCTGCAAGGTTTGACAGCGTTGCGCGGCCTTCTGATCCCGCAGTTTCCGCCCGGCTGGCTTCGCGGTCCTCCTCACTGCGCGCACGATGGGCTTCTCCCAGGTATTCCTCGCCGTATGTCTCCTCCTCTGCGCTTTCCACGACAGCCGTTTCTTCCTTCTCCGGCTGGAAGAAGATCGGCAGGGCCTCGCGAAAGACGAAGACGAAGATCATCACGATTGCCGCCAGGGAGATGAACGCGACAACCGTGATGAGCTTCTCCGCAAGAAACTCGTCCCACCGGAACCGGCGGCGTAGGCCTTGCGTCGTAAACCCCGTCACATTCCCGTTCCCCGCGCCGGACATCCCTCCCGTGTTCCCGGTGAGAGATGGCGGTGCCGGATCCTTTCGATCTTCACGCATAAAATTCATGGATACGGGAGGAGTCTGGTTCATGCCGCAAGTCTTCCTTTGATGCCGCAATATCGGTGCAGCCCGGGGTGTGCGTCGGCCGCCGATGGCAGCGGTTTCAGCATCGAACTACCGTATGGGGAAATAGCCCACCTCCGTCACAACCTTTTGACCATCGTCACCCAACACCCAATCGATATACTCTTTCAG
>JADLEA010000395.1 GCA_020846365.1 Bacteroidota bacterium | reverse complement strand
CGTATGTCCTCGCTCAGAACTACCCCAATCCCTTCAACCCTGGCACGACCATCAGGTACGAGTTGCCCAAACCATCAGACGTGAGGTTGACCATCTTCGATATGCTGGGGCGTGTGGTATCGGTAATTGTAGATGAGAGGAGGGAGGCCGGCGTTCACGAAGTCAGGTTTGATGCGTCGGGATTGACGAGCGGAGTGTATCTCTATCGATTGCAGGCAGGGGATTTTGTGCAGACACGCAGACTGCTCTTGCTGAAATAGGTTCAGACGACCACTCTCGAGGGCGCTGGCAGCCTGGATCAGCTGGCTGGCAATCAGATCATTGAGAGATGCCCACGACACTTGTTCCCGGAATGCCGTTCACGGAAATCTGCACAATACCGATCGGGTCTCACTCAGGGCTCGATTGCCCGGCAGAATCGTACTCATAACGCAAGTCGATGGAGAAGGACGTAAGACTGGTCTTGTCGCCGAGCATGAATTGATTCGGGTATCGATCGATGGGAATCATCGAAAAATTTCCACTGAGCACCAATGGGAGCCCTGACCCCAACACGCGGAAGGGGAGATGTACCGCCGCACCTCCCCGAAGCATGGGTTCTCCCTTCTGCCCGTAGATGCTCGTGAAGGGCATGGTCACCCAACCGCACCGCAATGACACGAGCTCGTAGATCTTGGCCTCCATGCCCCATCCCCAATAATCCTTGGCCGAAGCAAATGGTCCTTTCGCATTGAACACATTGCCGTACTCGGCGGTGAGAAGGGCGGAAAATGGCGCAAGAGCATGCCGTTCACGCGGCAGGCCTCCAATGCTGTACGAGAATCCGAGACGCACATACTGCGGCTGCTGTTCAGAAAAAGACTGTTCGACTTCTGAGGCTGGATACCTGCTCTTGAGCTCGGTGCCGATGTTCTGCACCGACGCCCCAATCGTAATCGCATGGTTCCATTCCTCCCCGTCGCGATAGACCGGAATCGTGTAGAGGAGACCGGCATCGAACAGCCATGCAGGAGTTGTGGACCAGAGAGTGTTCGCCGGCAGACCCGGGCCAGTCGGAGACATGACGATGTCGTAGTACTTGGCGGCAATTCCCGCCTCCAGCCCATCCACGATTTCTCTGCCATACCCGAGTGCAATTGCATGAGAGTACAGGGAGGCCTTGCCGATGCCCGCCGGGGATATGGTGGTGCTGACGGTGACATCGCCTTGGTTGAACCTGTTGTAACAAGCCCCAAACACGCCGATTGATGTCTCCGCAAAGGCGTCTATTCCGTAGTAGACAAACTGATCAAGCCATTTCATCCAGTCCACGGATCGCCTTGAGTACGATATCCCGGCTCCGTGGAGCGCTGCTAGTCCGGCCGGATTGAACATCAGAGCGGAGCTGTTCGCGCGATAGGCAACGTGAGACTCACCCATGGCCACGGCCCGCGGATCGGTCGGCACCTCTAGCGGCGAATTGTACGTTTGCGCAACCCCCGACGTCGCGACGACAGCGGCGATGCCCGGTCTTGTTGACATTTGCCCATTGCGCTTGTATCTTATACGGCACTTTGATGAGGGCCCCGCGGGAATCTGTTGCTGCGCCGCGATTCCACATGCCGTTCTCCTCACAATCGAATCACCCGGACAATTCCTCCGGGAGCCGAACCAATGCGGTGAGAGACCCCCTGGCCATAATCCACACGAGCACGATATGATCAGTTCCTCAGACAAAGAATATCTCCACCTTCTCAAGCTCGCCCTCACCGGCTCCCTCTATGAAGAGAGCTACTGGCGGTACGCCAGACTCCCAGCCCGCGAGGAATTCCGGCTTCAACATCCCGCGCGGGCTCTGCGTGCACTCATCAAGAAAACGGTCCTCTCACTCGCAAAGAAAGAAGGACTGGAAGTCCTCCGGCGCGGCGCAGCAGATCCTGCCGCCAGGGATCAGGGGAAAGACTGGCCCTTCGTAGGGCTCACGATGGTGGGCTTCAAACGGCTCGACAATATCGCCGAGTGCGTGCAACGCATCGCGGAATCCAAAGTCCAGGGGGATTTTGTGGAGTGCGGCGTGTGGAGAGGCGGCAGCGCCATGTTCATGAAGGCCGTGGCCGACCGCTGCGGACTGGCAGACCGGTCCGTCTGGCTGGCCGATTCCTTTGAAGGCATGCCGAAACCTGTGCTCGCAGAAGACCTGACAAGCCCGAATTACGACCTCTCCACCATCGGTGAACTCCGGTCGTCACTTGAAGGAGTCCGGCAGAGCTTCCAACAACTTGGACTTCTGGATGATCGTGTGAAGTTTCTCAAAGGATGGTTCAAAGATACACTCCCCCCTGCACCAATTGAACGCATCTCACTCCTCCGCCTGGACGGCGACCTGTACGAGTCAACGCGGGATGCCCTCCGAGCCCTGTACCACAAGGTCAGCCCGGGCGGCTTCACTATCGTAGACGACTACTTCGACTGGGTACCCTGCCGCAAGGCGGTCGACGAATTCCGCGCCGAGAGAAATATCACCTCGCCAATCGAACGGATCGACTGGACAGGAGCATTCTGGCAAGTAGGGGCCTATCAAACTGCCGGACCTCGCACGCCGGACTGAGCTGGCGCGCAGGGAGATGCCGGGTAGCCCGTGTCGCTGCGTCTGAAACGATCGGTTGAACTCCGCGAATGCTCCCTACTTCAGGTTCGCGATCTTCATCCGATAAGAATCTCCCGTCCAATGATCGGTGAACGGCGGGGCTTTCGCCGTGTTCACTCCAATGCCGGTCAGTACCGTCATCTTGAAGACGCGACAGATCCCCGGTTCGTTTTGCTGGCTCGCACAATACACCGGCAAACCCCATTGCGTGGGCTGACCAAGGATGTTGTGCTTTGTCGCCACCCAAGCCCCTGAAATGCTCGCAGCCAGGACCTTTTCCTTGGGATAGGCCCCGGCGAAGTACGATTTCACTGCCGCAATCAATTCTGCTGGCTTCCCCGGACCCGCAAAACTTGAGACCGTAGCCGGGAACCGGGCTGACTCCAGTGCCTTCTGCACGTCTGCCTGCGATTTCTTCCGGTTCGCCTTCACGGTGGCGAGGGCCTGAGAGATCTCCGCATCTTCGGGATTGAACCGCCTGGCGCGCATCAACTCGGCTTCTGCCTCCGCGAACTGCGCATCCCTTTTCGTGTCCATGAAGAAATCTGCATTGGATACCATCTCGAGTGCCCGCTTCATGATCAGCTTCGCTTCGCTCTTGGGCGTTTCCTGGACCCAGGCGAGCCGTTCCAGAATGTTCTTGTACGCCCTGCTGGGCGGCTGCGACGGCCGCTGGTTCTCTTCATCATACATGCCCTTTTTGGGATCCTTGGGCGTGAGATCAGATATCTTCCTGTCCATAGCGTCGTTCGGCTCGCCATACTTCGCCGAGAACTCTTTCAGGAACGCCATCATCCTCGGCCGGTCATTCTTCAGCACGTCATCCCTGACCGAGAGTAGCTGGTCTGTCTGCTCCTTTGTGTAGGACAGCCCCTCTGCGTGAGGGAAGTACCGGTTTGTCTTGTCGTGAAGCTCCTTTTCGAGTCCGATGATCATGTTCCAGTCTGCGAGAGTCTCTTTGAGTTTTCCGGTGTCGATTGCAGGGGAGCTCGTGGAGGCCTTCGTCGCCTCCCGGCCGGTGTCCATATAGCGGTATTTGCTCTCAAGCGAGCGGAGTTCGCTGTTCTGTGGATCGGCGGCCTTGATCTGGTCAATGAGTTTTCGTGCTTCATCCAACTTCGCATTCTTCACCTGGGCATCGTTCGTGTTTTCGGCAGCCCGTATAGCGGCCTTGGCCTGCCGGATCAACGCCTTCGTGTCTTCCGCAGGCGCGACGGAGAACATGGTGAAGAGAAGAGAACCAAGAACGAGAAAGGTCAGACGGTGCAAGAAGCGGGGCATGCGTACCTCCGTTGATCTGGTAGAAGTGAGCTGGTGTCAAATCTAACGGTACTACCGTGTCTTCCGATATGCATCTACGAACAAACCGATCTCTTCCAGGGGAATCCGCTGGAAGCCCAATTTCCACGCCGGTGAATCCTCCTTCAGCCGGAAATCTCTCAACGCGATATCCACGAAACCGGGATCGGCAATGACGTTCCCCATGGCGACAAATGTAGCGCGCATCGTCGAATCGCCTGAACGAAATGCACCCGCGTAGCCGATATGGTATGGATCATAGTCAGGGGTCCATTTTCTGGTCTTCACGTACAGCATGGAATCGGCGACAAGATTCCGTTCCACTTTCACGTGCGCGAAGTCGAGTTCTTCCGAGAGGTCAAGCCATGTCCCGCCGGTGCGTATATTATTGACAACGCTGTGTCCGTACGGCATGCCGAGGTCCGCAGAATCGAGATAGGCGGGCAGCTTCGGATACCTCTCGCTGTATGGCGGCTCCTTGAACCGAATATCCTGCAACTTTTCGTAGATCTTCCAGGGTCCTCCCGGCAGGAAATAGAACATGTGCGGCCAGATGTAGATATTCACGGATGGGTGGCAATTCACGAAGATGTTGTTCGCGACGATATTGTCTCTTCCGCTATTGAAGAAGACCCCGATGTCCACGTTCACGATGACATTCCCGAAGATGGTGGTGTTGGAGCCCGGGAGATCAAGATAGATTGCGCGAATTCCCCCCTCGCCGCGGCCGTGGGAGTCGTGGATGTAGTTGTAGCGGATCACCGTACCCTGATCGGCATAGTCCGCGCCCGTGTTGATGCCACCCACATCTCCTGATTCGTGTGCGATATCAAAGATGTCGTTGAATTCAATGACGTGGTCGTTCCCGTAGTACTGGATTCCCGAGAATGGGGCATCGTGAATCTTGTTGTGGGCGATGCGGTTGCCGACACCCTGAACGAAAATGGCCCCGTTGAACGACTGAACGATTCTGCCGTAGCGGGTGATGTGGTTGTTCACCGCGAAGTTGCCTGCCGGGGTAAGCGTCCTGCGATCGCCTCCCGTTATGCGGATGCCCGTCGATCCGACGTCGTAGATATCGCAGCTCAAAACGCCGTTCCGTTCTCCGCCGTCGATGATAATGCTTGTGTCATTGTCGATGTTTCGGATGACGCATCCGGCAACCAGGTTGTCCGATCCTCCGCGTATCTTCACCGCGCTTGCCCGCGATCCTTCGAACGTGAACCCGCTGATGGTAATGTGCGACGTTCCGTCGAGCAGCACCATGGGTTCGGTGAGCAGGGAAACGCTTGCATCTCCATCTGCCATCGGGGCGGGGGACCAGAAGTAGAGAAGTCCGGAGGTTTCATCCAGTACCCATTCCCCGGGTGAGTCCAGTTCCTCGAACACGTTGAGGAAGTAGTAGCGCTGTCCCTGTTCATACCCGTAGTGATGATGCGGTTCCGCCGGGTAGACCATGCGGGCAGATGTGTCGATGCGTGCGACCCTTTGGTATTCGTCTCTCCAGTCCCACACCCAGTACCCATGCATCCAGATGTCGGGGCCTGGTTTCCATGTTGAGGGCCGGTCACCGTCGTAGCGGAACCGGCCTGAGTGTCTGCCGGCCGGATGGCCGCTCTTGATGACCTTCTTGTCACCCGGGTTCAGTATCGAAGACTCATCGAAGGGAACCTCTGCAATCTGCAGCCATCCGGAATTCGGATAGCGCGCGACGGGCATGCGGGCACCCTTGAAGTACAGGTTCAACCGGCGGGGAATTACCCCAACATCGCTGATCCCTTGAGCCCGCAAATCCGCTACCAGAACATTGCCCGAAGCTTCCGCCGCCAGCCGTTGCACGAGAGCCGGATCTGTCAGCTTTTTGAATCCGGTCACGGTCCTTCCCCCAACACACCGGACCTCCTCATTGTCATACGCTGACCAGAAAACCGGATGCTCCTTCGTGCCTGAGTCTCTTGCATCAAGGCAGAAGGATCGTTCGAATTCGTAGAGGCCCTTGCGGACGCGCACCCCTGCGGGGATGCCGGCACTCCTGCATTCCCGCACCGCTTCACGTGCACGCGCCAGCGTTGTGAAGGGGCCATCTGTGCGGGAGGTATTGGCGGTAGCCAATGTGCCGGACCAGGAATCGTTGCCGGATGGAGCGACAAAGAAAAGCCGCTCTGCTGCTGCACATGTTTCTTCATAGGTCACAACCGCGGGCACGCAGAAAAGGAAGAGAGATAACACACGGCTGGCCTTGCGGAGTGCTGCAACCACCTGCCTTACGTGGAGCATTGCACACCGGCGAAGCTTCAGCGGGATGCAGGTGGAATAATGGTCGGGATTCATGTCGGGGTTTGTCACGGTGGAAGGAAGAACGTGGTTCCTGACACAAGGTACGGCGCACGATCGAAACGTGCAATGTGTGAGGGCTCTTTGGATGCGCGCAAATCACCGTGCTGTTGATTGACACATTGCGAATTCTCGCGTATATTAATATAATATGACCTTCTTGCCGAATCCCCTCAAGCGAATCTCAAGGTTCATCTCGATACCGCTCGTTGCCGGTGCAATCGCTGCGGGCCTTCTGCTCATCATAACCGGACCTGTTTCGTATTGGGTGTACACCGCCCGGCTGGCGAATGAACGCCGGGTAACCGCCAATGCCGCATCGGCGTCCAGTGACCAGCTCAGGATCGCTTTGATCCACGGGCTTTCAGCAACACAAACGGTTGCGCTCTGTATCGAGCAGGGGATCTTCCCCCGGGAATTCGATGCAGTTGTTCCCAGAATTGCCCGCGCGTATAACAACCTTGATGCCATCGAGCTGGCGCCGGAGGGTGTCGTGCGCCACGTGTATCCCTTTGAACCGAACAAGAAGGCAATTGGCTTCAACATTCTTACCGATTCGCTCCAGAAGGATGAAGCTCTTCTTGCGATTCAGAACAGGTCCTTGATCTTCGCGGGACCCTTGAACCTCGTGCAAGGAGGGCTTGCCGTGGTGGGACGGGGACCCGTGTTCCTCAAGCAGAACGGCACGGAACGGTTCTGGGGCTTCACGATCGTCATCATACGACTCTCGACGCTGATCAAGTATGCTCAACTGGATCAGCTCGCTGTCAAGGGTTTCAGTTACCGTCTTTCGCGCAAAGATCCGAGAACAGGTCAGAGCCAGGTTTTCCAGAACAACGATGCCGTTCTCATGGATCCAGTGGCCGTCCAGGTGGCGGTCCCGAACGGGGCATGGACTCTTGAAGTTGCTCCCACCCATGGCTGGAGGGCTTTGGACGAAACGGTACCCACGGCGCTCCTCAGCGTGCTTCTCTCGTTGCTGGGAGGAGCCTTCGTCTGGTTTCTGGCCCGTCAACCGCAACGCTTGAAAATCCTGGCCGAAAAGAGAGCGGCGGAGCTCCTCCAGAGCGAACACCGGTTTGGAACGCTCATCGAGGAAGCACCGGTTGCCATCGTCATGGAACGCGGAGGGAAAATCCTCTACGCGAATCCGCACGCGCACCAGATGTTGATGGTTCCCCCTGAGATATCACTGGTCGGACGCGACATCGGCGAATTCATCGATCCCGAGAGTCTCAGAGAAAACGCGAGACTGATGCTGGAGCAGGAGCAAAGCGGATCTGCGCCGGCCGAGAGGGAAATGCTCGTGATCCGAACAGACGGCGTCCGGTTGGAAACCCAGCTCACCGTTGCATCCGTTGAATTGCACGACGGTCCCGTCCACATTGGCTTCATTGCGGACATCACGGAACGCAAGCGCGCCGAACAACAGGTGCGCAATTCGCTCAGGGAGAAGGAACTCCTGTTGAAGGAAATTCACCATCGCGTGAAGAACAACCTCCAGGTGATCTCAAGTCTTCTGGGCATTCAGGCACAACGGGTGACCGATCCGGTCGCACTCGAGGCCTATGCCGATAGCATCCGGCGCATCCGTTCCATGGCCCTGGTTCACGAAAAGCTGTACCGATCGCAGGACGTGCCGCAGATTGACTACCGGGAATATCTCCATTCAGTTGCGGAGGATCTTCACCATTCGCTCCGCCGGGACGGCGTCGAGCTGCGCGTGGAGGCGGAGCCCATCATGCTGGGGATCGATGTGGCGGTCCCCTGCGGCTTGATTGCGAATGAACTGGTCTCCAATGCGCTCAAACACGCGTTCCCGGGAGGGAACCACGGAACGGTCCTGGTTTCCTTCAAGCGCCTACGCGATGGCATGCTCCAACTCGAGGTGCAGGACAACGGCGTGGGTTTTCCTGCAGCGTTGGATGTGCGCACGATATCTTCAATGGGCATGAGCATCATCCGGACGCTGACGGAACAGATTTCGGGCTCTCTCACGCTGGACCGGGCCGAAGGTACACGGTTCACTGTCGTGTTTCCGGGCTAGGAACCTCACATGCGCTTGATGCACCATCGCATTCGACTACGGCCACCAACACACACTGCCGTGCGCAAACGCGCCGCGGCTGCGCAGAACACGCCACCAACCAACACTGTATGGGGGAACTATGAAGTGCCTCATCGTTGAAGATGACTTCGCCAGCCGGATGATCCTGCAACGTTTTCTGATGCCGTACGGGGACACGGAGATCGCGAAGGACGGCAATGAGGCCATAGCCGCGTTCCAGCGTTCTGTGCAGACCGGATCCCGGTTTGACCTGGTCTGTCTGGATATCATGTTGCCTGGTGTGAACGGCCAGACGGTGTTGAAAGAAATCCGATCCATGGAAAGCACATCGCCCGCTCCAGCGGCAAAACCTGCACGCGTCGTCATGACGACCGCTGTCAGTGACAGGGAAACCGTCATGGACGTCATCCCGCATTGCGATGCGTACCTCGTGAAGCCCGTCAAGATGGCTGATCTCATCAGTCTCCTGAAACGCTTTGGCTTGATCAAGGCGTAGCACGTCTCCGCAGGTCAGGTGAAGTCGTCAAGCATTCTTTCACACGGGGGATCAGATGAAGACTGCAAAGAAAACTCGCCTCTTGTCACCGGTACTCATCCTGTCAGCATTCGCGTGCATCGCATGGTGCGGGAGCGCCGCCTACGCTCAGGGTGAAAGCGCTCTCCCATTCCTCCTGTTCAGTTCGTCTGCCGATGCAAACGGCATGGGTGACATTGCAGGATCCGTGCCATCGTTGACGGCAACGGCCCCCCTTGCAAACCCCGGACAACTGGGACTGTTCTCACTCGAGAACGTCTTCACCGGTGCCATGTATCCCGAAAAGACGAGATGGATTCCGGCGTTCTATCCCACAAACATGAAGTACACAGCGACGGCACTCAACCTCGGCTACAATTTCGAAGACCTTGTGCCACTTCCCATCCCCGTAAGCATAGGTGTGGGATATTCCAGGGTTGCGTTGAACTACGGGACATTTGTGTTCACGAGCCCCTCGAATCCGGCGGGGTGGCAAAGCGTAGATCCGGAAGAAACCTCAACACAGTTCACGCTTGGACTCGGTCTGGACTATCTTGTGCATCTCGGCGTAGGTGTGAGCTTCAAAAGCATCGAATCACGGCTCGGGATGATAAGTGGCGAATCGGGAGTGCAGGAAGGCACTGCGAAAGTCTCGGCGATGGACTTCGGGCTCATCGCCATGGCACCGGTGGCGGATATCGTGTCGACCCTGGCGGACACAAAACTCGAACTCCTGCCGCGCGTGGAACCTCTGCTGGATCTCTCGTTCGGGTATGTGCACGGGAACCACGGGGGTGAAATCACCTACGTGGACGCGGCCCAAGCCGACCCATTGCCGAGGAAAGCCACACTGGGGGCCGGCCTGGAGATTGGATTTGCCGCGAAGATCCGGGAATCCCGATGGCGGATCGCCACCTTCATGCTGTCCCATGAGGCAGAAGACATTCTCGTCATCCGCCAAAGCGATGGGACATTCAGTTACCAGGATGGCCTCGGCGATATCAAGTTCATGGAGAATGTGATCCAGGGGAGGATGAATCCTAAGGCGACTGTGCGAAAGGGATGGCAATTCCAGGTCGCTGAGATTCTCTTTGTTCGAGGGGGGCATGTCGACGCTCCCGGACGGGAGTACGAGACGGATGGCTTCGGCGTGAGCATCAACGGGATCTTCAAGTTTCTTGAGTTCGCGAAGCCGGAGGTTTCGGGCGGTTGGATCGGGTTTGTCGGAGAGCATTTCGACATCCAGTACAGCACCGGCAAATATGAGGGGTTGACTTCCCTCTTTGCCGGAACCACGTTCAAGCAGTTGAACCTGGTGATCAAAAAACTTCCATTCTAGATCAGCATGGCATGCGATGTGAAGGCGACTGGGGGCAGATACCCGGCGAACCATCTCCCCGGTTTAGTTGTTCAATCTGGTGCCAGATTGTTCAACCTCTCGCTCGATTTCGAACTCCTGCATGCACGATCTTACTATTATAGGGGCCGGCCCCTCCGGCCTTTCGACCGCCATCGCCGCACGAAAGGCGGGGCTCTCGGCCGTCATTCTTGAACAGGGGAGCGTCACGGACGCCATCCGCCGCTTCCCTGTGAACATGACCTGGTTCTCCACCCCGGAACTGCTCGAGATCGGAAACGTGCCGTTCGTCATTCCGACTGTCAGGCCCTCACGCGTGGATTCCCTGAATTACTACCACCGTGTTGCCCTGATGGAAGGACTGGATATACGATGCCATGACGCCGTCACCTCCATCGACAGGCAACCGGATGCAACATTTCTGGTAGGCACACACAAAGGAGTCCGCCACGCTTCTCGCTCGGTCGTGATCGCTACCGGATACTTCGACCACCCCCAGCGCCTCCAGGTCCCGGGTGAGGACCTCCCGCATGTGTTCCACTACTACGCCGAGCCGTTTCAGTTTTCGGGAACGGACGTCGTCGTTGTCGGGGGGAGGAATTCGGCGGTCGAGACCGCGCTGGATCTCTACCGGCACGGAGCCAGGGTCACCCTTGTCCACCGCGGCGCCTCGCTGAGCCCGGGCGTGAAATACTGGATCCTTCCCGACATCGAAAACAGAATCAAAGCCGGACACGTGCATGCATTGTTCGAAGCCAGGGTGGAAGAGATTCAGGAGGGATGTCTTGTGCTGAACCAGAGGGGCGGGCGACTCGTGCGCAAGGCCGATTTTGTTTTTGTGCTCATCGGCTTCGGACCCGATTCGGAATTGCTCCGGGCTGCGGGTGTCGAACTCCATCCTACATCATGTGCCCCGGTCTGCAATCCCACAACCTTCGAGACGAACGTGCCGGGCCTCTTCGTCGCCGGTTCCGTGGTGGCCGGGAAGGACACCAACAAGATCTTCGTCGAAAATGGACGGCTCCACGGGGAAGTTCTCGTGAAGGCCGTGCAGGAAAGATTGCGGCGCATCTCCTGAAGCGCACCGCGTGAGTCCCTCATCGGTTGTTGATTCTTGAGGGACCTTTTCGTACTTTCCTTGTCAGCATGCGCTTTTCTGCCCGTCCACCCGGACACCACACTGAGGATTACGAATGAACGAAGGCACGATTGTTCAGGTCATCGGACCGGTTGTCGATGTTGACTTTTCCGGCGGGTCGCTCCCTGCCATTCTCAACGCTGTGAACATCCCGCGCAAGAACTCCGACGGCCAGGATGAGATGCTGATTGTCGAAGTGCAGCAACATCTCGGCGACAACCGCGTGCGGACGGTGGCAATGGATTCCACCGACGGCCTCTGGCGGGGGATGAAGTGTGTGGATACGGGCGGGCCGATCACTGTTCCCGTGGGCCCGGCGACGCTGGGAAGACTGATCAGCGTCACGGGCGCAGGCATCGATGGGCTCGGCCCCATCGCCAGCGACAAGCACTACCCCATCCATCGTTCGGCGCCGGCGTTCGAAGACCTCACCACCAAGAAGGAGATGTTCGAAACCGGGCTGAAAGTCATCGATTTGCTTGAGCCCTACTGCAAAGGAGGGAAGACCGGCCTGTTCGGAGGAGCCGGCGTGGGGAAGACGGTTATCATCATGGAGCTGATCAACAATATCGCCAAGCAACACGGCGGCATTTCGGTGTTCGGCGGCGTCGGAGAACGGACCCGCGAGGGAAACGACCTCTGGTTGGAGATGAAGGAATCGGGGGTCATTGACAAGACAGCGCTGGTGTTCGGGCAGAT
Source organism: Bacteroidota bacterium (assembly GCA_020846365.1). Lineage (GTDB taxonomy): Bacteria > Bacteroidota > Ignavibacteria > UBA10030 > UBA6906 > JAGDMK01. The sequence goes on along the minus strand of JADLEA010000395.1, from coordinate 5,650 downwards.
GAACGAGCCGCCCGGCGCACGGCAGCGGGTCGGACTGACCGCCCTGACCATGGCCGAGTACTTCAGGGACGAAGAGGGGAAGGACGTCCTCCTGTTTATCGACAACATCTTCCGGTTCGTCCAGGCCGGATCCGAGGTCTCTGCGCTTCTGGGCAGGATGCCTTCGGCCGTCGGATATCAGCCCACGCTCGGAACGGAAATGGGCGAACTGCAGGAACGGATCACGTCGACCAAGAAGGGATCCATCACATCGGTGCAGGCCATCTACGTTCCTGCCGATGACTTGACCGATCCGGCTCCTGCCACGACGTTTTCGCACCTCGACGCCACCACCGTGTTAAGCCGCCAGATAGCTTCGCTCGGCATCTACCCGGCGGTGGATCCGCTCGACTCCACCTCCCGCATCCTGGAGCCATCAGTCGTGGGTGAATTGCACTACGGCGTGGCCAAGCGGGTCAAAGAGATCCTTCAGACATACAAGGACCTGCAAGACATCATCAACATTCTGGGCATGGACGAGCTTTCGGACGAAGACAAGCTGACCGTGGCACGCGCGAGGAAGATTCAGCGCTTCCTTTCACAGCCGTTCTTTGCCGCCGAGCAGTTCACCGGCCAGCCCGGCAAGTATGTGAAGCTGGAAGATACGATCCGCGGGTTCAAGGGAATCTGCGACGGGGAGTACGACCATCTTCCCGAACAGGCCTTCCATATGGTGGGGACGATTGAGGAAGCCGAGGAGAAGGCCAAGCAACTCATGAACGCCTAGACGGGAGCCAGAGGCATGTTCGATCGACCGTTTGGCGTTGAGATTATCACTCCCGACCGCACCGTGTTGAAACTCGAGGCGGTCAGCGTCAGCGCGCCGGGGGTGAAAGGCGGATTCCAGATTCTGTACAACCACGCGCCAATGCTCTCCGTGCTCGGCCCCGGAAAGGTGAAAGTCATGGGTACCGACGGGAAGGAGCACATCTACGCGACAGGCGGGGGGTTTCTGGAGATGCGCGACAACCACACCGTCATGTTGCTCGACAGCGCCGAGATTCCAGAAGACATCGATGTTGCCCGCGCCCGTGCCGCAAAGGAGCGGGCCGAGAACCGCATCAAGTCTCGACAGGCCGGTATCGACACGGCCCGGGCGGAAGCTGCTTTGCGACGCGCCCTGAACCGGCTGCGCATCGCCGGAGCATCCTGATCCCCAATTCACAATCCGGAACGCGCAGGAATGACAAAGGTCTTTGGAGTCGTGATGGCCGGAGGCGTGGGCACCCGCTTCTGGCCCCGCAGCCGTGAAAAAACGCCCAAGCAGGCGCTGGAAATCGTGGGGAAGGAGACGATGATCCAGAGCACTGCAGGCCGGCTCGCCAGGAAAATCGATCCGCGCAACCTGTTCGTGATCACCAACCGGATGCAGCGAGCGCTCCTCGCAAAGCAATTGCCGTACATCCCCCAGGGAAACATCATCGACGAACCGGTCGGGCGCAACACCGCCCCCTGCATCGGCCTCGCGGCTTTGCACATCCGGCGCATCGATCCTTCCGCGGTCATGATCGTCCTGCCTGCCGATCATGTGATCCAGGATGATGAAAAATTCCTGCGCATTCTGGATATCGCCGTCGAAACCGCCGCGGAATCCGGCAGCCTGCTGACCATCGGCATTCAACCGCGACATCCGGAAACCGGCTACGGGTATATCCAATACTTTACGGAAGAGGGCCCGCACAACCCGTTCACCGCCCGCGGCGTCATGAAGGTGAAGACCTTCGCGGAAAAGCCGAACCTGCAAACGGCGCAACGGTTCATTGCCAGCGGAGACTTCCTCTGGAACAGCGGCATGTTCATCTGGCGGGTGGACACCATCCTCGAGGAGATCCGCCGCTGCCTCCCGGAGCTGCACACCGAGCTGATGAAGATCGACCAGACGATCGGAACCCCTCACTACGCCGCGGCCGTGGAGATGGCCTACGGCATCATCCGGAGCATCTCCATCGACTACGGCGTCATGGAAAAATCCGACCGGGTCTTCTGCATCCCCGGAGACTTTGGCTGGAGCGATATCGGCTCATGGGATGAAGTGTACCGGATTTCCGGCAAAGACACAGGCGGCAATACGATCACCGGTACCGTGATCCAGAAAGACACCAGGAACTGCTTCGTGTATTCTCCGAACAAGGTCGTGGCGACGATCGGGCTGGAAGACCTGATTATCGTGAATACAGATGATGCTCTCTTGATCTGCCGACGCGGGCAGTCGCAGGACGTGAAGGAAATTGCGGACTACCTGAAGCGCAAGCAGATGAACGAATACCTCTGAGCAATGCGCACGTTTCTGGCATGGTGCGGTGCACTCGGAACGGCGCTCTGGCTTACCGGATGCGGCGCCGCTGCCCCGCGGTTCACGTCCATCGACCGCGAACCACTGCCGTCACGCGATCCCGGCACGCACCAGCTCTCCGGCATCGCATCGTACTATGCCCATGAATTCGACGGACGCCGGACCGCTAACGGGGAGACCTACGACATGCATGCGATGACAGCAGCGCATCGCACATTGCCCTTCAATACCACGGTGAAGGTCACGCATCTCCAGAGCGGCGAGTCAGTCGTGGTGCGCATCAACGATCGCGGACCATTCAAGGACGACCGGGTCATCGACCTGTCACTGGAGGCCGCAAAACGCATTGGCCTCATCGCCAACGGTACCGGGCCGGTGCGGCTGGATGTGCTCGAACTGGGCGCTCCCGGAAAGCCGGCAAACCAATGAAACGCCTCGTCATTGCTGAACGGGATATCCTGGAAGCGGTCACCCGCGGGTGCACGAAACTGGAGATCCCGGCGGATGCCGTCGTGACGCCCCTGGCGGCCGATGCGGCATCTCAGAAGAAGGTGCTCCTGGTTCGGGTGGCCCCTGACGGGGTGCACCCCCCCAAAAAACTGCCTGACACTGCCGCTGCGCCATCACAAGTGCCATCGACGGGCGTGCGAGTAGCGATTGGTTCCGATCACGGTGGATTCGAGCTCAAGACACAACTTGCTGAATACGTGCGTTCCCTCGGATGCGCCGTCGAAGATGTGGGAACGAAGAGCGTCGAGCCATGCGACTATCCCGACTTCGCGTATGCGGTGGGCATGCTGGTTGCAGGAGGCCGGGCCAATCTGGGCATCATGATCGACGGCGCAGGGATCGGGTCATGCATGGTGGTCAACAAGATACCCGGGATCCGCGGAGCGTGCTGTACGCACGAATTCATGGCCCGCAACGCGCGCGAGCATAACAACGCCAACGTCCTGACACTCGGGAGCCGCGTAGTCGGGTTGGAAGTGGCCAAGGCAATCGTCGGAGTCTTTCTCCACACTGCGTTTGCAGGCGGACGACACGAGGCGCGGGTGAAGAAGATCATGGACGTCGATCAGAAGTACCGGCGATCGCTCTGAAGACAGGTCGATCACACAAACCGGCATCGCTGCCGGTCTTTTTTTGGTATTGAGCCCTCGTCCGCATTTGCTCAATATGCAACTCAATCTGGGGGGATAGTCGTTTGTTTTGGCTCCATTTCGCTGTTTTTCGTGTGACACCCGTCATGTGGTGTCGATGCAATGAAACTTTGCTATTCCTGCATGCGTTATACTATTTTGTAAAAGCTTTGTCTCACCGTTCATTGAGCAACTTCTCCATTTGCATAATGTTGGACGGTTCTGCCCCCCGGATGCGCTGTGAGGAGGGTGCAATGTGGCAAAGGCCCGCAGCCCAGAACAGCAGAAGAGGACAGCTGATGCATATGAGAAGCCCCCTGGTATTGCTCCTGTTTCTGATACTCGCCGCCGGTTGTACTCCCATCGGAGACGACGTGCTCAGAAAAACGGACCATGAGTGGACGGAAGAAGGGGAGAGCGTCCAGACGGAAAACACGGCCCAGACCTACCTCCACAAGCCGCTTGTGGACGGCAAGACGACGACCATCGTACGCGTGTATGGTCCGACCATCAAGCACTACGCGAGTCTCTACGGATTGGATTGGAGGTTGGTGCTCGCTACGATGAAGCAGGAATCCCGGTTCTCACCTACCGCAGAAAGTCATAGAGGCGCTTACGGATTGATGCAGATCATGCCGGGTACGGGAGAGGAGATCGCTAAAGAGCTGTCGGTCGATGATATGAGCCATCCCCACAACAACATTCGTGGCGGTGTGTACTATCTCCGGCAGCTGTATGATCTGTTTAACGGCGCGTCGGAATCTGACAGACTCAAACTCACGCTCGCCGCCTACAACGCCGGCATCGGCCGTATCTATGATGCACAGGAGCTTGCCGCGTACCTTCGTGAGGATCCCCTTGCCTGGGACGCGATAAGAGACATGTTACCGCTCCTCTCTGCGCGCTATGAGACACTGCACAGAAGCGTGTGGAATCAGGAACGGCCCAAGGCGGGGTTTTTCAAGAGGCCGCAGGAGACCCTCCGGTACGTGGACAAGGTGATGGCGAACTACGACGAGTATCAACTCCTGCTGAATTAGGGCAGGAGGATTGCGCAGGCGATGACCGTCGTCCAGATCCCGTCTTTGTGACCTTCGGCCGATTGCGTCACGTTGTAGGTCTTGACGATTTTCCCGCTCATCTTGTATACCTTCTCCCGCTCATCCCAGGCCATCCCGGGATCGAATTCCACGCCGAGCGTACTCGCGAGCATCGTGGCGGCCAGATCCTCCGCGTATTCGCCTGCCTTCTCGTCGGTCTCGCCGAACGGATGATGTTCGGAGAGATAGCCGTACTGAGAGGTGTCTGCGGGAGTCGCCACGCCGATCGAAGCGGCAACCAGCCGGTTCGGCTCATTGGTCGCGTTTCGTGCCATCACGGCAAAAGTGATCTGGCCGGGCTGGAGAACCTGTAATCCGTCATCAGTGGGGATCCGCTTGCAGCCGGGGGGGTAAATGCTGGAGACCGTGACAAGGTTGCACTTTTCGATCTTGGCGTCACGCAGCGCCAGCTCAAAGGACTGCAGGTAGTCTTTGTGGCGCCCTACCCCTTTGGTGAAAAAAATTCTTCCCGGAACGTACACGATCGTATCTCCCTTTCTGTCTTCAGAGTTGTTGCACAGGTGTCATGTTCATGCGGGCAGCGCACGGATGAATTTGCGTTTGCCCACCTTTATGATCACGCCGTGGCCGATGTCGACGAGCGCCGACGGGTCGGACATGCGTTGACCGTCAATGGAAACGCCTCCTTGCTCGATAAGCCGTCGCGCGTCGCTGTTGGAAGAGGCCAGGCCGGTTTCCGTCAGCAGGCGGAGAATGCCTACGGGTAGCGCGTTGGTGTGGAGCCGGGCCTCCGGGATTTCGTCCGGGAGGTCCTTGCGGACAAATATCCTGTCGAATTCTTCTTCGGCAGCGGCTGCTGATTCCGGGCCATGGTACAGGCTCACGAGTTCGCGCGCAAGCCGCCGCTTAAGATCCCGCGGATTCGCCGTCCCTTTCTCAAGCTGCTGCCGCACAGCGGCGAGCTCCGTCTCAGGCAACATCGTGGTAAGAATGAGGTAGTCATAGATCACGGTGTCCGGGATCGAGAGCGTTTTGCCGTAGATCTGCTGGGGCGGTTCACTGATACCGATGTAGTTGTCGAGCGACTTGCTCATCTTCTCCACCCCGTCGGTGCCGGG
>JADLEA010000394.1 GCA_020846365.1 Bacteroidota bacterium | reverse complement strand
GTGTATGTCTGGAAGAATGCCTGGTGGAGAGCCTCCTCAAAATTCGTGAGACCCAGTGCCGTCAGTCTTGACACAAAGAGACGCGCGGAATCCCTCGCGGCAACGGTCGCAGAGACAAGATCATTCCGGAACTTCACCGTTCCCGTGCTGAACGCGATGATGTTGAACCGGTCCTCTTCTGTGAGGAGGTCGATGAACGACAGCATGGCGTCCTTGAGCTGTACGATGCGGTTCCCGTCCATGCTGGAGGAAACATCCGCCACGAACGTCAGCTCGCGCGTCTGAACCGTGTCCCCGGGAAGCGAGTCCGGAAGTGCTGTCCAGAGGAGGAAGTACGGCGCTTCCTGTGTGTCCGGCGGAAAATAGGTCAGGGGGACCATGGATCTTTCCATCCGGTTGACGGACGCCCTGACGACAAAGTCGTTTGAGAACGAGACGTTCTCCAACCCGTATGTAACTGTCCAGTGATAATCGTCAACCTGGTTGACCACTACTGCAGTGGGTGCCTGATCGGCCGAAGTGACAATCCCGGTGACGGGCAACTGCGATCGGAGATCAATGGCAAGGGACGCAGTCTCGATGGGCGCGGAAGTGTAATCGCTCATGTCAAGCGGAAATGTGTACTGAATGCTCCCCTTGTAGTACGTCAGCGGCTGTGTGTACTGTATCTCGATGCGCCGGGTGTTGTGGGCCTCGAAGGGGAAGATGCGCAGGCGAAAGGTATTGGATCCCAACTGTTCCAGAATGGCAGGATCGGTAAGACGCTGCACGATCTCCGTGTATTGGACGACGGCATCTTCAAGTTTCTTCACGGTGTACGGCGTGCGCACGCCGTTGATCCAGAGGTACATCTCGTGTACCTGCGCGCCCGGAGGAAGCGTAAAGACGTAGAATCCTTCCAGCCGGAAAGAATTGTCGTTGGCGAATTCCTGGTCGACAGTCGTGACGGCCAACTGATCATGGATCGCGACGGTCGCTTTGAGACTTTTGATCCTGAGGTTATAGATGGGACTGCTGGCATAGTTTGGAATCCGCGCGTACACCCGCCCGATAGCCCAGGAGGTGTCGGTAATGGCGAGAGCCAACGCCATAAACCCGAGAAATCGAATGATAGTCTTCATTGTGTTCTCCTGTCACTTGAGTAACAGCATGCGCCCCCCGAGGAGCGCGTCGCCGAAATCGATAATGTAGAAGTACGCACCGGAAGGTACAGGCAATCCGTCCTGTCCGGTGGCATTCCATTCAACCCGGTATTCCCCCTCACCTTGCACGGCGACCGTCAGGATCCGGACAAGCTGGCCAACGGCGTTGTAAATCTTCACCGTAACCGGCCGGGAAAGGGGTTTTGCGATCCGGAATGTGATCACGGTACCGGCGTTGAAGGGGTTGGGGTAGTTCCCGAGCAATTGATAGCTGGATCCCGGTTGAACGCCCGCCTCCTGTGAGCTGCGCTCCACACCGGTTGAGGGCTCACCGGAGAAACTCGTAAACGGACTGAGAACGCCGTAGCGAATGCTCAGGGCAACGATCTCGTCTTTCAACTCCTCTGCCAGGGAGGACCCTGGTGGTGCGCTGTAATACCGTACCAACAGAAATTCGATCTTCAGTTTGGCCCATACCTTCGGAAGAAATGCATACTCCTCGATGAGCGTGTCGGCAAGGTGAAGATCGTACTGATAGGATACGGGTTGCCCGAAGCTCGTGCCCGAGAACGTCACGGTCCCGCCCGGTCCGGAAGTGTACACCCCGCTTACGAGAAGCTGCTGCCCCTTGTAGAGGTTTGGGAGAGGGTCGGGATAGGGTTCAAAGACCGTGGGTGAGGAAAAGCTGATCGACGGGCTGATCAGGACGGGGTTGCGGACGGCGTTGTAGAAATCCGTGATGCGCGACTCGAGCTCCTCGTTCATCAGAAACTCGGCAATCCCGGAATTCATGGATGCGATCATGGTGAGAAGCTGCTTGTTGACATCGGTGCCGATGCCGAAGGTGAAAATGTAGATGGTCTTTCCGGTGGCATCCACGGCACGCGCTACACGGGCAAGAATGCTGTCGGTATTCCTCTGACCAATGGTCGCCTGGCCGTCGGTGAGAAAGATGATCAGGTTGGCGGCGGTGTCCGAGGCGGCGTGGAAATACGGAATGGTGGCGTTGAAAGCCCCATCAATATCTGTCATGCCTCTCGCTGTGAGCGTGCTGATATAGGTGAGGGCCGAATCCCGGGTCGATGTAAGGTACGGCACAAGCCCGGACCGGAAAGGCGTGATTTGTTCGTCAAAATCTACCAGGGTGAACCAGTCTCCTTCGTTGAGGTTGTTCACGATGTAGCTGGCGGCGTTCTTTGCCTGTTCCATCTTGGCTCCCCACATGCTTCCTGAACGGTCGATGATGACAGCAAAGTTCTTCCGGATGATGGCCGTGCTTGCCGGATTGGGCTCGACGATGAAGGCAAAGTAGCCGAGGGAATCAGAGGGCTTGGTGCTCAGGGAGAAGAGTCCCAGCTCCGTGCTCCGCAGGGAGTAGGACACGGTATAATCCGTCTCGGCGGGTGCATTGTTTCGTTCAAAGGCAGCGAGCGCATGAGTGCCCGTGCTTGTTGCTGTACCTCCTGCGGGAGTGAGAACGGCGATGGTGTCAATGGTTCGCTGAGAGGAAAGCGAGAAGAGCAGTGTTTGCGTCTGAAGCGGCTCCGACTGAATGAGCTGGTAGTTGTTTGGGTAACGGTAGGTGACAACCCCGTTCTTGTACGGAAGCAGCTCAACGTAAGTCAACTCCACCGTCAGCACAGAATCCGGTTTGAGTTTTCTGGGGAGATTGAAGAACAGCGGCTTATCGCCCAGGTAGGTCTTCAGATTGTAGTATATCGTCGTGCCCGAACCGGGGAGTGTCGAATCCTGCGGTTCCGCAGCAAAGCTCGCGACATACCAGATCCCCTGTTCCTTCCAGCGCAACCGTGTGGCGGTTGCCCCCAGGGGCATAGGGACTACGTACCTCACCGTCACCTCTGCTCCCTTGACAGTCCGACACTCCTGGGGCG
>JADLEA010000393.1 GCA_020846365.1 Bacteroidota bacterium | reverse complement strand
GCGTCTGCGTGACCGCTTCCGTGGATCGCCTGGCGTTTCATCATCCCATTCGCTTGGGAGAAGTGGTCACGCTGCAGGCATCGGTGAACCGCGCGTTCAAGACCTCCATGGAGGTCGGCGTCCGCGTCACGGCTCATGGCAACTCCACGGCCCCGTCACGCCGCGCCAACACCGCGTATCTGACGTTTGTGGCGATCGATGAGCACGGACACCCCACGCAGGTCCCGCAGGTGCTCCCTGCGAAGGGTGAGGAGCAGCGCCGCTTCGATGAGGCGCTCGTGCGAAGAGAAGAGCGTCTTCGCAACCGCCGGCCGGACGAGCTGTGAACACACCGGGGGTAACAGCAATCAGAAAACAGGTCTCGCACCGGATGCGCAGGCCCATGGATGTCGCCGCAGGTCTGTTCACCGTCCAGTTGTTCTGGGCATACGTCGCGTATTCTCAGCGCTCCCTGCTCTCCTTCGGCCCGTACGTCGAGCTCTCGATGGTGAGCCCTCCCTCTGCAGTTTCGGTGGTGGTATCAAGGTCGTCACCGCTTCCGGACATACTCGTTGCGTACAGAGACCGGACCGGCCTGGACCGGTGCCGGCTTTCGCCGGGAGGACGGCTCGTCCAGGACGGCTTTGTCCTCTCGTCGATTCCCGTCGCGGCAATGACGGCAGCCGACCTGGATGGAGACGGAATGCAGGAAGTGGTGGTCCTCTCGACGGACGGATATCAGGCGGAGATCATCAAACCCGAAACCGACGGCCGCGTACGTAGCCTTATCCGGCTGGATCATCGTGCCCAGAGGGTACTCGTAGCCGACATCACCAATGACGGCATACGAGACCTGCTTTTCTACGGACGCAACATGGCCGGTGTGGAGACGCGCATCGGTGGGAGGGACCGGCGGTTCCGGGAGGGGCCGCTCCTCTTTCCCGAGCTCTCCGCCGGTGATATCATCGCTGCCGACCTGAACGGCGACCGGATCACCGATCTCGTCCTGCTTCACTGGCTTTCCGAGTGCCTCGTCGTTCACTTCGGCATCGGACGAGAGATGTTCTCGGAGCAGGTCACGCTTCCTCTTCCGTCGGAGCCCGGACGCATGGCGTTCATGCCGGTGGGCGGACGCCGGACGCTGAGGTTTGTTGTCACGCTGCCGGAGCAGCATGCCGTGGCGCACATTATCGGAACTCCCGCGGGCGAGTTTGCACTCCGGGAGACGATTGCGATGCCCGCCCGTCCGCTGGCTGTGGCCTTCGCGCTCGTGAACGAGGATCAACTTCCGGACCTCGTCGTTTCCACCACCGGCGGTTTCGCTGTGGCCCTCGGCGCGTCGGCCACGAAACTGATGCCGGTGAGTGAATTTGGCGCAGGCGCAGAATCCGTGTCGTGGGTTCTCGAAGACATCGACGCAGACAGGAAGCCCGATCTCGTCATTGGAGATAAGCGCTCGAACAAACTCGTGGTGTTGGGGAATGCGCGTCATTCCAGTTTTGTCGCATGGCCGCGGGAATATGCCGCGGGTGTCCAACCGGACGCTTTGACCGTGGGCGATTGTACAAACGATGGTCAGGATGATGTGCTGGTTGCCAACGCCGGCTCCTCCAGCGTCAGTGTGTTCGTGAACAACGGAGGAGGAGCATTCCTCGGACAACGCACCATCCCGGTCCCCGGAAAGCCGGGCACCATCAGACTTGTGCGATCGGAAGGCAACGGTCTGTCTACAATCGTTTCTCTCCATCCGGCGATTGAAGAACTCGGCATAACGCGCTTCTCCGGATCGATCGAGAATCCCCGGCTCATGCGGGTCCCGACAGAGTCACGTCCCGTCCTCTTGCTCGCGGAGGCGGACCCGGCAACGCACTATCTCCGCATCCTCGTCCGGAATGTTCAGAACGGCAGCGGCCGGGCACCGCTGGCGTTATTTGAGGAGATCGGCGGAGGACAATTCCTCGAGCATACCTACCGGTCCACGCTTCCGACAACGATCACGGCCATGACCGTCGGTGACGTGTCGGGCTCCATGAAGCGCGATCTCGTGATGGCTCTGCGCGACCGGGCGACGCGCCAGACGACGATCTCCATCGCTCCTGCGCACGCCGGCTACGACTTCCGCCAGACACAGCCCCTGTTCTCCATCGCGGACACCAATGCCGTCGTGCGGTACCTCTGGAACGGCCCGCTGAACAATGACAGCTATACGGATCTCCTACTCTATTTCTCGCATCCGCGGCCGATGCTCGGGTACGCGTACGGCGCCGTGGCGGGGACTCTTGCCCTCGATTCGATCTGGACTACGGGCCTTACGATAACGAAAGAACAGGCCCTGGCCCTTCGCGACGCAGACGGCGATGGGCGCACGGATATCGTCTACCTGGATGGGGAACGCGACGGAGTGTACTGCATGTACGGATCGCACGGCGGGCGGTTTTCGGAGCCGCGGCTTGTCACCAGGGCGAACGGAGTAGAATCTTTCGCACTCGGAAACTTCGATGCCGCGTCGGGCACGTCGATTGTGCTTACGCACCCGGCACGAAATACCGTCAGTATTCATTCGGGGCTCTTCGGACAATGACACAGCGCAGCGGTGTCATCAGCATGGCCGTGAGTATCGCGATGGTCGCGGCTGCGGTGGGGCAGGAGAAAGAGCGGACCCCCGCCACCGCTCCGGAACACCCGGCAACGGCGGCCTCGGCGCGCGTGCAGGACCTGGCGCCCGCGGCGTCTGCGATCCGACTCCTGATGGAAGAGGAAGGCATGATTCCACAGGAGGGAGAACCTGTGAAATGCGGTCTTCCCGGCGTCAATCACGCGCTGCACATCCGGCAGGATGCTCGCGGTGAGCGGCTGCAATCCGTCCGCGAAATCCTTGCCCGGCCCACGATGCAGACAAACATTGTGCAGGGGCAATTCCGGGTGCATTTCGACACCACCGGCACGCACACTCCGGCGCTTCTGGATGCCAGTGGCAATCGGCTTCCCGGAACGGCCCGTGCATACGTTGATTCCGTGTTCGCCTCGCTCTCGTTCGTTCTTCCCATAGAAACGCAAACGCTGGGATACGGACTGCTTCCGGCAGATGGGACGCTCGGAGGCGGACCGGAGTACGACATCTTCATTCTGGAGCTCGGGACAATGTACGGCTACACGACGCCCGACGCGTTTCCGGCAGAAGGCGGGACCTCCACGACGTTTATCGCCATCGACAATGATTTTGTCTTCGTCAGGCCGTCCGTAAATCGCGGGCTGCCGGGAATGCGCGTGACCGTCGCGCACGAACTCCATCACGCGCTCCAGATCGGCAACTACGGATACTGGACCAATCACATCTTCTTTTATGAAATTACGTCCACCTGGATGGAGGACGTGATCTATCCTGAGGTGGACGATTACCTGAATTACCTCGGTTCAGCCGCCGGACATTTCCGGAATCCGGACAAGTCGTTCGCATCCAACGAGCTCATCATGTACAGCCGGAGTGTGTGGGGGCACTATGTGAGCAAACGGTTCGGAAGGGATGCGATGCGGGCGTGCTGGAACGCGATCCGCCTCGCTCCGCCGCTTGAGGCAAT
>JADLEA010000392.1 GCA_020846365.1 Bacteroidota bacterium | reverse complement strand
TGCAACCGTGTGGCGATGTCCCGCGCAACAATGTGTTCGTCTTCAACGACGAGGATGGACGCCGGGGTCATTCCTGTACGCTCCGTTTGGTGGATCTACTCTCGCTCACGCTTCACTCCTGATCGGTCTTCCCGCCGTTCTTTTCCATGTATTCCGGATATAGCGTCCTGAAGCACTCCGGGCAGAGGCCATGGCTGAATTGCGCCTGCGTGTGCTCAGTCAGATACCGTTCCACCTGCGTCCAGTACCCGTGATCGTCCCGAATGCGCTTGCAGGAGGAACAGATGGGCAACAATCCGCTCAGAGTCTTGACGCTGGTGAGGGCGTCCTGCAAATCTTCCTGAATACGGCGCCTGCGTGTCAGCTCTTCCTGGAGGGCAGCCGTGCGCTCGTTGACGCGGATTTCAAGATCCACTCCGATCCGGTGCAGTTCCTCCGCGGACCGGCGCCGCTCCGTGGTGGCCGCGCCCAGCAGCAGTCCCGTAACAGCAACCGCGGCGGCGTAGCCGTAGAAGAACACCATGGCGACATTCAAACTCTGGTCCGCAAACGGACCTTCTCCCTGGAGCGCACCGCGGATCGCGACGGCAATCGTGAGCCCGACCGTCGTCGTGGCGCCACGCTGGCTGAAACGCAATGCCCCCCAGATCACAAACGGAAAGGAGAGGAAGGACAAGGAGTGGCTGTACTCCGCCGGGAGCAGACCGCCGTACACGAGAAACAGCACCGGCGGCAACGTCAACACGAGGGCCGCTGCCTCGGCAAGACGCTCGCGTGTCCATGGCTGCTCGGCCCGCGCCGACCAGGCAAGGATGAACGAACAGCCGATCAGGATGCCCATGGCATCACCCAGCCACCACAAGCGCCAGGCCCTGCCTGCATCTGCAAGCGGAACGATCCCGTCCGCAACGAGTGCCAGTGTGCCGACCGTTGCCCCCACCATGGCCGCTATCGCCACACCAAAAACGAGAAAGCCGAGCACATCGCGCACACGTCCGAGATCGTGCTGGAACCTGGTGGCATTCCGCAGCAGAAAGGCACCTGTCAGGGCCTCGAGAAGACTCCCTGTCGCCGTCATGCCCGCCAGGAGCTCCGAGCCCCCGTGCAACGTTGTGCTGATCACCGACCCAAGCACAATGGCCGGCCAGACGCGGATGCCGAACAGGAGTATTGCGGCTATGCCCAGACCTGCCGGCAGCCACACCAAAGAAAGTGCCGGGTAGACTGAGGTGTACTGCATCCCCAGCGCCGCCGTCCCGACATAGAGCAGCGTCAGAACAACCTGCAGAAACACCTGACGCCTGCCCAGCTGTACCACGAGCGATGCGTGGACGATCGGCTCTCTTACCGTAGCTTCAGAATCAGACACAGGCTCTCCGGTTTGTTGCCAAGGCCGCGAAATGCGATGCTGAACACCTGAACATCCTTCTGCCCGCCCCCTTTCACCTTCAGCCTGAGCGGCTGGGGCTTCAGCATGGACGGGTGTTCAAAACGCTGAAGAATGCCCTTTTCCTCTTCGCCCGACAGGAGTCTCTCGCCGAGCATTGTCCCGCACAGCTCCTCGGGAGCCCATCCCGTCAACGTCTCCACAGACGGCGTCACACCGAGAATCCTTCCCGTTGGATCGGCGGTCACGCCGGCGTCTCCCAACCATGCGGTCACCGCGGAGGCGGGCGGGCGATCAGAATCGCTGCGAACCGTCGCCACCGGACTGTTCACGATGTGCTGCTGGGTTTCGAGTATGCACTGCGTCATCTCGTACATGCCGCGCTGGTCGACAGCAATATTCCCCTTGAAGGCGCCGGTCTTCACGCTTCCATCCTTGCGGACCACGTCGAGGACCACGGTGTCGGTTGCCGGGGAATGCCGGAACTGCGTCACGTTCGCGACAAACCTGTCGACGCTCGAAGGTACGAGCAATTCGCCGAACCACCGTCCGATCACCTCATCCTGGGCAAACCCGAACAATTCCAGCCATGCCTTGTTGACTCGCAGCACATGCCCGTCGGCGTCGAGTGATTGAAAGGGCACCGGAGCATTCTCGAACAGCAGACGGAAACGCTCTTCGCTTTCGCGGAGCTGCTTTTCGGACTGATGCTTGTACAGCGCCATTTCGATCGTCGAGAACAACCCGCGCTCATCAAACGGCTTGAGCACATAGCCGAACGGCTGGGTCAGTTTCGCCCGTGCCAGCGTAGCCTCATCAGAGGATGCGGTCACGTAGACCACAGGGATATCGAAACGATTGTGAATCTCATCGGCCGCCTGGATGCCGTCGATCTCCCCCGGCAGCAGGATATCCATGACCACCAGATCGGGTCGAGTGGCTTCGCACCGCAACACCGCGTCCCTTCCGCTGGCTACCCGTTCCCCCACGGTGTAGCCCAGCGACGTCAGCCAGTGCGTGAGATCCTCCGCGACGATAAGCTCGTCTTCTACCACCATGATTGATTTCTTACGCATGGGTTTCCATCATTTACGGAACGTCATTATGAATTCTGCCCCGGGCCCTCTCTGTTGCATGGACATCTCCCCCTGCACCTGATCCGCAAGCATCCGGACCAGCGTAAGCCCGAGGCTGTCCGAGGTCTCAAAATCGATTTGGGCCGGGAAACCCACCCCGTTGTCCCGGACGGCAAGCCGCACGCGGTCGTCGCTCACCTGATGCAGATCGATATCAATTCTCCCTCCTCGTCCTTCCGGGAAGGCATACTTGAGCGCATTCGTGACCAACTCGTTCACGATGATGCCGCAGGGTATCGCATGGTCCACGGCAAGCAGAACCCGGCTCGCGTTGACGTTCAGATGCACGCCGTGCGCGCCGATGCCGTAGGACCGGAACAGCTGCGTCGTCAACTCGCGGAGATAGTCGCCGAAGTCGATCTCGGCGAGATTCCGCGACTGATACAGTTTCTCGTGGATGAGCGCCATCGACTTCACGCGGTTCTGACTCTCCTTGAAAACCTTCACCATCTCCTCGTCCTTCAGGTACTCCGACTGCAGGCTTAGCAAGCTCGAGATGACCTGGAGGTTGTTCTTGACGCGGTGATGGATTTCCTTGAGCAGTACCTCCTTTTCTCTCAATGACGCACGGAGCTCTTCCTCGGCGATTCTGCGCGCGGTGATGTCGCGCGCAACCCCGACCATCGCCACGGGTTCGTTCTCGTCGTTCCGGACCACCGAGGTCCAGAGCTCGACCGGAAAGAGCGTGCCGTCTGCACGGCGGTTGATCAGCTCGCCGTACCAGCCGTCGGTGAGGGTCTTGTCCCTGATCGCAGCGAGTTCTCCCATGACCTGGGAATCGGGACGCACCTTCGAGATCTCGCTGCCCAGCAGTTCCTCCTCCGAGAAACCGTAGGTCGTGAGGAATGCGTCATTCACAAAGAGAATCTTGTCGTTCAGGTCCGTGATGCTCACGCAGTCGCGCGTGCTGGTGATCGTATGGGCGAGCAACCGCAGCTCCCGCTCTACTCCTTTGCGCTCCGTGATATCGCTCAGGCTCCCCCATGCACGCACCAGGGCACCGTTCTCAATCGTTCCCACAATGTTGTGCAGGACGTACCGGCTCGTTCCGTCCTCGGCGGGGAGCATGTCCTCCCAGTTGCTCAGGCGGTATCCGGAGTCCACAAATCGTCTGATGGTCTCGAGATTTCTTGCGTTGCTGGCATTGAGAAGCGACTGAAACGATGTGCCGATAAGGTCGCTGGTGCGCTCGAAACCGAACAGTCGTGCCAGCGAAGGATTGCATTCTGCGACATACCCGTGCTCCAGGAAACGCTGGACCTGTTCTTCCACGGGCAGGTTGCACGGGATCGCCATACCCATTTCGATGCGCCAGATGCCTTCGTTGCTGTTCTCCACAAACGTGCGGTACCGTTCCTCGCTCTCCCGCAATCGCTGTTCTGCTTTCTTGCGCTCGGTGATGTTTCGCGAGATCGTTGCCACGGCCGAAACGGCGCCGCTGGCGTCTTTCATGGGTGAAACCTGATCCAGGAACCAGTATGTCTGGCCGTCCCAATCCATGCGCGTCTCTTCCGTGCATCCCTCGCCTGTGTCCACAACCTTGCGCAGCCGCGAACGGACCAGATCGGCAAAGCTCTTCTCGTGCACATCTTCCGGGAGTTTTCCCAGCACCTGCTCCATCCGGACGCCGAAGCGCGACGGGCCGTTGTAGTACAGGTACCGGCCTTCCGCGTCCTGAAGCAGGACCACATCTTCGGTGCATTCCAGCAACGAAGAGATGCGATCCACTCCCGCCAGCTTCGAAACACCGGAGGTCTCCGGCGGATGGGGCACGGCAGAATCCTCGGGAACCGCAACGAGAATGCTCGTCTCCCCTGACGCGACAATCCTACACCGTATTGCGGGTTGCTGTTGTGCGCCGAGGATGAGGGACTCCAGCGTCGAGGACGAACCGGCCGTTCTGAGGGATTGGATCGCCATCCGCACCCTGGCGAGCGCCTCGGATGAAAGCACCGTCTCCAGTGGACGCCCGACCGTGTCCGTCGCCGGCATGCCGGTAAATTGCTCCGCAGCCCGGTTCCAGAAAATGATCTCCTCCTCGCGTCCGATCCCGATGCACACTTCATCCATTGCCGCGACAAGCACGTGCAGGCGTGCGGACGCGAGACCCGCCGCCCGCTCGGCCGTATACCGTGGCGTGATATCGGTGACGAGACAGAAATACCCTACAAACCGCGCATTGGTATAACGGGGATTGCCGGCGAGGGTCACCCAGCGGTAGTCCCCATCGGCGTTACGGCACCGGCACTCGAATTTGAACGGCTGCCGTGCCCGCACCGCCGCCGAAAACGATGCGATCGCCTGTAGACGATCTTCCTGATGCAACACTCCCTGCCAGCGGTTCCCGCGCAATGACGGTAGCTTCGTCCCCGTGAAGGCCGTGAACCGCGCATTGGCAAAGGTCACACCGCCTGCAGCATTCACAATGAGTATCATCCCGGGAAGATCCTGGGCAAACTCCCGTAGAGCACCACGGGGCGATGCGG
>JADLEA010000391.1 GCA_020846365.1 Bacteroidota bacterium | reverse complement strand
TGGACGAACTTGAGGCGCTCCGCGCGAAGGAACAGCAGCTTCGCGAGCGGCGGGAGTTTTCCCTCTTCCAGGCGCAGGAGATCGATGCCGTTGCCCCCCAGCCGGATGAAGAAAGCCGGCTCGAAACAGATCTCCGTATCCTTGAGAACAGCGAGCGGCTGTACGCTGCGACCGGCGAGCTGTACACACAGCTGTACGAAGGGGAGCGATCCGCGCATGACCTCCTGGTCATTGCCCGCAATCAGCTCCATGCCCTTGCGGCCATTGATCCTCACTTCGGTGAGGCCGCCCGTGAATGCTCCTCCGCGGAAGCGATCGTGAACGAGCTGGCCAAGTTCATACAGGCCTACAACGCGCGCGTGGAATTTGCGCCGGAACGCCTCGAGGCATTGCGTGAACGCCTCGGCCGGATCGCTTTCCTGAAGAAGAAATACGGCGGTTCTGTGGAGAGCATTCTTTCCCATCGCGAAGCGATCGGACGCGAGCTGGAGCTCGCCGACAATTTTGAAGAGGTGATTGCCAAACTGCGGGCGGAGGCAGAATCCCGGCGGCAGGCCTGCGCCGTCCACGCCGAACGACTTTCGGTAAAACGGCACGAAGTGGCCCGCAGAATCGACAAAGCCATCGTCCAGGAACTTGCCAAGCTCGGCATCGCCAACGCGCGCTTCAGCACGCGCATTACCCAAACACCGCTTTCGCTTCAGGGAAGGAACAACGGCGAACTGCCCGCCGATGCCGTCAGACGAGGAAAGGGCGTCGTCCGGCTGAACAACCGGGGGTATGACGACGTAGAGTTCTATATTACAACGAACGCCGGAGAAGAAGAGAAGCCCCTTACGAAAGTGGCATCGGGCGGGGAAGTCTCGCGCATCATGCTGGCTCTCAAGAGCATTCTGGCCAAGAGCGACCGCCTCCCGGTGCTCATCTTCGATGAGATCGATGTCGGAGTCAGCGGCCGCATTGCGCAGGCGGTGGGTGCGAGCATGAAGGCCCTGGCCGGCTTCCACCAGGTCATCGCCATCACGCACCTTCCCCAGATCGCGGGATTTGCCGACGTGCACTTTGTGGTTGCCAAACGGGAACAACGCGGGCGCGCCGTTACTTCGCTCCGCCAACTCACACTCGACGAGCAGGTTCAGGAAGTGGCGCGCCTGATGAGCGGCGCCGAGGTAACCGATGCCGGCCTGGCCGGCGCGCGTGAACTGATGGGACTCCGATAATGCCCCTTTCCGTCTACAATACCCTGACCCGTCAGCTGGAGCCCTTTCTCCCGATTGACAAAAACCTCGTCCGCATCTATGTCTGCGGCCCGACCGTGTACGGCGACTCCCACCTCGGGCATGCCAAGAGCTACGTCTCGTTTGACGTGATCGTGCGCTACCTCCGCTTCATCGGGTACAGAGTTCTGTATGTGCAGAATATCACGGACGTCGGACACCTTACGGACGACGCCGACGAAGGGGAAGACAAGCTCATCCGGGAGGCGCGCGCCAACAGGGTGCACCCTATGGAGATCGCGGAACGATACACCCGTAGCTATTTCGAAGACATGGACGCGCTGGGAGTGTTGCGCCCGGACATTTCGCCGCGTGCATCCGGGCACAGTACGGAGCAGATCGAGCTTGTGAAAGAACTCCTGGCCCGCGGCCTTGCCTATGAGGCAAACGGTTCGGTCTATTTTGACGTCCGTGCATTTGCCGGGTATGGGAAACTCTCCGGGCGCACGCTGGATGAGTTAAGTGCGGGCGTTCGGATCGATGTGAAATCCGAGAAACGCTACCCGGCAGACTTTGCACTCTGGAAGAAAGCCGAACCGGGACACATCATGCGCTGGCCGAGCCCCTGGGGCGAAGGCTTCCCCGGCTGGCACGTGGAATGCTCGGCCATGTCCATGAAGTATCTCGGCCAGAGCATCGACATCCACGGAGGAGGGCTCGAAAACCAATTCCCACACCACGAGTGCGAGATTGCGCAGAGCGAAGGGGCGACGGGAAAACCGTTTGTGAAGTACTGGCTGCACAATAACATGGTGACGGTGGACGGCCGCAAGATGGGGAAATCCCTGGGGAACTCCATCTCCCTGAAAGAGGCGTTCAAGCGGTGGTCCGCCCCGGTGGTGCGCTTCTTCGTCCTCCAAAGCCACTACCGCAGCACGCTCGACTTCAGCGAGGATGCCCTCCGCGGCGCAGCAAAAGGCCTCGAGCGGCTTCACACCACAATTCGACAAGTGCGCGAACGACTGGGCGGTACCGGCAATGCGGCAGGGTCACCAGGGATCTCCCCTGCCGCCCACGCGCGGGCCCTTCAGGAATCAACCGGCGGTAATGCGTCCACCGGCGCACAGACCACTACGGAATCGACCGCCGGGAAAGCATCAGTCCATCCCAATGGGCTTCAGGAGTTCGGGAGAGCCATCGGTATCGATCTGGACGCCTATGCGCAGCGATTCCGGACGGCCATGGATGAAGATTTCAACGCTCCACAGGCGATAGCGGCGCTCTTCGACCTTTCGCGGGAGGTGAACAGTGCGCTCCAGCGCGAGTCTTCTGTTGCTGCAGCCGATCTCCAGGCGCTCGATGCGTTCTTTGCCAGACACGCAGGCGATGTTCTCGGAATCCTCCCCGAAGGCGAGACGCTGACCTCCGGGGATCACAATCTCGAACAAGAACTGATGTCGCTCATCCTCTCCCTCAGAGCCGAGACGCGCAAAGAGAAGCTCTGGACTCTCTCTGACAAGATCCGCGACGGGTTGACTCAGCTCGGCATCACGCTCGAAGACAAAAAAGAGGGCACCACGTGGAAACGGGCACCAAAGGGATGAACGCCCGGGCGACAGTGATCCTGCTCGTGCTGCTTGCGGGCCGCATGTGGGGACAGGGTGTCGCCGGCACGGCCGGAGGGCTGGAGCCGCGGTTCCTTGTGGACGTGCCGACCGCCGGGATGCTGGACAAAGGGACCTATGCCCTGGATGTCGACTTCTATCAGGACGGGGGCGTGCTGTTCGGACTCTCGGCAGGCATTCTGGACCGGCTGAGCTTCGGTATCTCCTACGGCGGATCGAAGCTCATAGGTTCGGGATCGCCCGAAATGAATGAAATTCCCGCCATCAACGTGCGCATCAGGGTCTTCGAAGAAAGCATGGTCTTCCCGGCTATTGCGTTGGGATTCGATTCGCAAGGGAAAGACGGATACATGAAGGATCAGGACCGGTATCGTGTCAAGTCTCCCGGATTCTTTGCCGTTGCCAGCAAGAACTACACGCTCATGGGATACTTCAGCATCCACGGCGGGGTGAACTACAGCCTGGAGCGGGCCGACGACGACCGCGACATCAACGTGTTTGTGGGTGCAGAAAAGACTCTCGGTCCCATCCTCTCGCTGGTCGCCGAATACAACATCGGAATGAACGACAACAGCGGAAATGCAATCGGGAAGGGGCGGGGCTATCTCAACGCAGGTCTGAAGATCACACTCGGCAGCGGGCTCACGCTCGGTGTGAGCATGAAGGACATCGTCAAGAACGGGGGGGATGTTACCGTCGCCAATCGCACAGTACACCTCGAATACGCCCGGTCGTTCTAGCAACCCCGTCAAGTGTCTCCTATTCTGGACGGTGTTTTCTCGTTAGGCCACACATTCCCTGCAAGACTGCCGATTTCTCCCCTGATTTACCGGATTTTAACGTATCTTTCAGTGGCACCAATCTTGTAATATTCTTGTGCAGATGAGGAGGGTCAACACTATGAATACCATCACACACCGTCTGCTTCTTATCGCAGGGGTGCTCTTGATCGGCTTGTGGAGCTCGGGCTGCTACACGCAGCTCGGAACCGTACAGGACGAAGAAGGGTACGCCTACGAAGAGGAAGAAACGTACGCCGAAGACGATACCGTCTCAACGGAAGCCTACGAAGATGCGAGGCAGAGTTTCTATAATGATTCGTACGACTACTACTACCCGTCGGTTGTGATCGCCGGTTCACCATGGTTCTGGCGTCACCGCGACTGGTACTACTATGACCCCTTCTGGTACGATCCGTATGTTGGGTGGTGCGGAACGTATTATCCGTGGTACTATGGTCGTTGGTATCCGCATGTGTACGCCGGATACTCACCGTACTATGGCTATGGCTACGGGTACTGGGATGGATACTACTATGGAGGCGGGGGGCAGGTATGGGGTGGTAAGAGCGGGCACGGTGCGACCCGGACGTTTGGCGCGACTCGTACGTCCGGTAGTGTCCGCGGCGGCAGCTCCGGCCAGTACGCGCCTGTAACCGGGCGGCAGGGAAGCGGTGTCGGGACGTCCACGCTACCCACCGGCCGTGTGTCAACAGGAACGCGCGGCTCATCGGGTGAGCGTGGTGGAGCAACGGTCAGCCCGGGAACAACGAGAAGTTCCGGGGGGCGTGAAGGCACAGTCCGGAGGTCAGTCCCCCGGTCATCGTCCCGTCCCGAGAGCGGCACGCGTTCAACCCGCGGAGGGGAGCGCTACACGCCATCGGGTGGCAACTCCGGCTCGCATGGTGGCAGCGTGAGACAGTCGCCACCGTCATCTCCGCCGCCGTCTTCACCGGCGCCGAGCAGCACCGGCAGCAGCGCGCCGTCCAATACCGGTTCACGCGGCGGCAATCGGCGCTGATTCCAAAAAGAGGATACCATGAAACAACGACGCAGTACGATTCTGATCATACTTCTGGCAGGTGTTGTGACCGGGATGCAGGCCCAGTATCCCGAGGACGCGCTCCGGCTGGCGACACCGGGACTGGGCGTGGGTGCAAGGGCCCTCAGCATGGGCAATGCCTATACCGGCGTGGCGAATGATTACAGCGCCATCTACTGGAACCCGGCCGGACTTGCGCAGTTGCCATACAGCGAGTTCTCCGCGGGGCTTTCGCATCTCTCCAACAAACACAGCAGCCTGTTCTTCGGTTCGGAGGATGCGTACACGAATGCCGCGACCAATCTGAACTCGCTGGGACTGGTGTTCAAGGTGCCGACGCGCCGCGGGAACTTCGCGATCGCTTTCGGTTTCAACCGCCAGGCCAACTTCACCTCCGGGCTCTCGTTCTCCGGATACAATGCAAACAGCAGCATCATCCAGACGTACGCCCGGGACGGTGCCCAGTATCCCGATGATATTTCCGACAACATCGCGTATCAGTTGTATCTTGCCGACATCGATACGGTAAGCGGAACGTTCATCAGTCCGATTGCCAACCGGCTGACCCAGGTCGCGGAAGTGCTCGAGAGCGGCGGCCTGAACAACTGGTCTCTCGGCGGCGCAGTGGATGTTGCCAAGGAACTGTCGCTTGGCGTCACCCTGAGCTACCTTTCCGGAACCTACCGGTACGACCGCAACTATCAGGAGCAGGATCTCCGGGGCAACTACAATTCATTTCCGTACGACTTTGACCGGCTGACGCTGGACGAATACATCGACGGCGACATTACCGGCGTCAATGCCAAATTCGGCCTGCTGTATCGCGTTCCTGACAGATTCCGGTTTGGCATCACGGTGAAGACGCCGACCGCGTTCAGCGTGAAAGAAACTTTCGGGACGACCGCGCAGGCCTATTTTGACAACGGCGATGTGCGGCCGGAAGACGGACCGTTTGAATCCACCGCATCCGGAGAATATGACGTGCATACGCCATGGGTCTTCTCCGCCGGGGCGTCAGTGATCATCCAGGACCTGGTCCTCTCGGGGGATGTGGAGTACACGGACTGGACGCAGATGGAGTTCGTCAACGCCAATGCCGACGTGATAGCGCAAAACAAGGAGTTCAAAAAGCTGTTCCGTGAAACGGCGAACTTCCGCGGCGGACTGGAATATGACATCAGGGATCTGGGCGTGCGTTTGCGAGGCGGGTTTATCTACAACCGCTCTCCGTACGACGGCGATCCGTCCACCTTTGATCAGAAGTATGTTACGGGCGGACTGGGAATTCTGCTCGGCGGGTCTTCCATGCTGGATCTCACGTATGCGCGCGGGTGGTGGGACACGTACCGGTTCAATTACAACAGCACGTCGCGGACCGACGAGAAGATCACCGCAAACACGTTCCTGCTGACCTTTTCACACAGGTTCTGACCCTCCGTCGCAGCGGATCGGCCGGATGCTATGAAGTCCGGTCGCTCCGCCCGCGCCGGTAACGGTTTGCATCAGTAACGTCTGTTCGATATATTCAAGTCCATCATTCAGTTTTGTGATGGACTTTCTGTTTTATCAGTCGAGGATATGATCGTGAGTCGGCGCGCCCGGGTGATCATCGGGATTCTCGGTGTTCTGGTCGTGGTAACCATCGCGCTGTTCTTCTTTGCCCGGTATCAATTGAGGAAGTCCTTCCCGCAGACGTCCGGATCGGTGGCGTTATCAGGTTTGCTGGATGACGTTCGCGTGCTTCGCGACGGATACGGGGTGCCGCACATCATCGCCGCGAACGAGCATGACGCGCTGTTTGCCATGGGGGTGGTGCATGCGCAGGACCGCCTCTGGCAGATGGACATGCAACGGCGCGCCGCAGCGGGACGTCTCTCCGAGCTCTTCGGCGCTGCCACGCTTCCTTTCGACAAAATGTTCCGCATCGTCGGACTCCAGCGGATCGCCCACGCCATAGAGCGGGACCTTCCGGACGAAACGCGCCGGCAGCTGCAATGGTACAGCGACGGCGTGAATGCATGGCGTGACCACACCAACGGCGCTTACCCCATCGAATTCGACCTCCTCCGCTATGATCCCGAACCATGGACGCCTCTACACTCGATTCTGGTGGGGCGGCTGGTCGCCTGGGAGCTTAATCTCTCCTGGTGGACGGATATCACGTATGGCGCTCTGCGGGAGAAGCTGGGCGACGAGATGGTGGATGACATCTTGCCCTCATATTCCATCCGCATGACGCTCCCACCCCCGCCGGGAGATATGGGTACGAGGAGCGTGAATGGACCTGCCTTCATGCACACCGCCCAGGACTACCGTGCGTTCATGGGCCGGCCCCTCGCACTTGGAGGGAGCAATGCATGGGCTTTGCGGCCCTCGCGATCCACGACGGGCGGCGCCATACTCGCCAACGATACCCACCTGCAGCTCACCGTCCCCTCGCAATGGTATGAAATGCAATACGCCATGCCCGGCCTGCTGGTTCAAGGCATGTCCATTCCGGGCGTGCCGGGAGTCGTGACCGGGCGCAATGACTCGATCGCGTGGGGCGTGACAAACCTGATGGCCGACGACGCGGATTTCTATTTCGAGCAGGTGAACGATGTAGACAGTACATACCTGCGGGACGGCCGCTGGCTTCCCCTGTCGGTTGTGGAAGAGGAAATCGCCGTGCGCGGCGGTACGGCCGTCACCGTTCGCGTCAGGAGTACCTCGTCCGGACCAATCGTGACGGACATCCAGACGCCCCTCAACCATGCAACTCCCCGCTTTGTCGCAAGCATGCGCTGGGTCGGGGCGGAACCCGACAACCAGATCGGCACATTCCTCGCGATCAACAAGTCGCGCTCCTGGAAAGAGTTTCTTCTGGCACTCCGGTCATACACGGTGCCGGGCCAGAATTTCGTGTACGCCGACACGAAAGGGAACATCGGATTCGCTGCTGCGGCGCGACTGCCGGTCCGGCCCTCGGGAAAAGGCCTCTTGCCGCTGGCAGGATGGGAGAGTGCCACGGCATGGACCGGTTTCATTCCGTTTGACGCCCTTCCCCGCCAGTTCAACCCGCCGTCGGGCTACGTGGCGAGTGCCAACGACAAGAAAGTTGACGACCGGTATCCGTACCACATCACCGAGCTCTGGGAGCCGCCGTCGCGTATCCTCTACCTGGATTCACTTCTGGGCAGGCAGGGAGAGCGGTTCTCCGTGAACGATTGTGAACGGATGCAGAATGATACGTATTCCGTTCTCGCCCAGAGCCTCAAACCGATGGTGCTCAGCGTTTGTACGGACAGCGTCATTGGAAGCGCGTTCGGGAGCCGCGTCCGTGAATACCTTCGCAACTGGAATTGCCGCTTTACCCGCGAAGATATCGCGACAAGCATCTATCAGGTGTTTCTGGTGCGCCTGTTCCGCAACATCTTTGCGGATGAGATGGGGGATGAGCTCTTTCACGATTTCTGTATGCTGGTCAATGTACCGACACGCGTGACCCAACGGCTCCTCCAAACCGGAACATCGGCGTGGTTCAATGACGTCCGCACGCCCGCGACAGAGAGCATGGAGGACATTCTTCGCAGGAGCGCGAGGGAAGCAATCGAGGAGCTCATGTCCCGGTACGGCAACGATACACGCACCTGGCGCTGGGGCGATCTGCACACGGTGACGCTCCAGCATCCGTTCGGTCTCCAGAAACCGCTGGACAAGCTCTTCAGCATCGGTCCGTTCAGCTTTCCCGGCGGCTCGACGGCGCTTATGAGCGGAGAGTATAGTCTCACGGAGCCGTACGCAGTGACCATTGGTCCATCCTACCGGCAAATCTTCAACCTTGCCGACGCGTC
>JADLEA010000390.1 GCA_020846365.1 Bacteroidota bacterium | reverse complement strand
GCCGGCACCCTTTTCCCCGCACGATGAACTTCGGCATGACTTCTTCAAACGCAGGGTAAGGGCGTTTGGCGTTGGTCTGCGTCCCCCAGGGACTCAGTTTCAGCGCATCCTGAAAATGCTTGTCTGATGGTTTCATAGGTCGATCGTGGGAAGATCCTGTTGTGTGGAAATACGCATCCGGACGGTCCGGGCGTTGTGGGTGCCGGAGATCTCAAACACCGGCCCGTTCTGCTGCACGACCAGCTTGCCGTGCTCTTTTCCTGCCTGCTGGGCGGTGCATACCGTCACGAGCGTGTGCTCCAATGCCTCCGGTGATTGTACTTCGACAAAGGGGTGCACGCCGTGCTCGACGGGTACGGGGAGCGTCCCGGTACGGATTGTCATGCCGGCACTGCCATACACGTCTGCAACAAGCGTTGCATTCGGACGGGAGATCCTGAACCCCGTTCCCTCGGCCTCTGCCGAACCCTTCTGATCGAAGTTGTCGACCTGGAACCTGAGCTGAACCGGAAGAGGATTGTCTTTCAACCGGATGCGATCGACGAGTACGAGGATATCCGGCTTGAGGAAGAACACGGAACGGCGCACGAGTTGCGTCCCCGGCAGGACCAACCGGTAGGCCTCTGTCGCATCGCTGGTCGCGAGCAGATCCCCCTTTCGGTCTTCAAACGACTCCACGTGTGCTTCCGCCCAGGATGCGTTAGTTCCTTCGTGTCCATCGTGATACTGGTGGCCCTTTCCATCGATGAGGACGGCCGTGTGGGATTGCGTGAGCCGGAGCAGCCAGTGAGGATCGGTGTACGAGTAGGCCGCTTTGTAGGGATCATGTAGCAACCGCTCGCCGTATGCGGAGAAGATGACGCTGTTCCGGTCTGCATGTTCGTGGTTGGCTGGACCGCCGCTTCTGAGCGCCGCCACGCTGCTCCGTTCCGTCCACCCTGTCCGGCCGATCACCAGATCGTTGGACAGCCGCACATTCTGCAGCGCCGCCGCGGGGGCCTTGCTCTTGATGCGCGGATCGTACCACAGGATGGCGTAGTGGCTGTGCACCGTGCCGATGTTCTCGGCCACGTACTGGGCAAGGCCGTCACGATGCGTCACAGCAGTCCATGCGGCGATCGCAATGTCGCCCATCGTCCAGGCATCCCCGAAGTTGATACAGTCCTGCGGGCGCCCGATCGTTGGAGCTGACATGGCCAGCGCGTATTTCGCCGTCCCCGGGAAATTGATCAACTTCCGGTGGTCTGCCCCCGTCCGGCGGTACAGCACATCCAGCGCGAGAGCCAGATGAACGCTTGTGTACCCCCAGTACCCGACGCCCTCGTCATAACTTCCGTCCGGTCCGTACATGGTGGAGAATGCCCGGGCGCTCTGGAGAGCCATGTCGATCCACCGTTCGGCCTGGGGGTGTTTGCCAAGGAGCCGGCACCCTGCCATCATGAGGCCTGCGATGGGGATGACTTTCAAATTGGTGGAATTCAGGATGAGCGGCCAGCGACGGAGGTCAAACCTGTAGGGATACACATCCTCGGGATCGAAGCCCCACCCGCGCACGCGCTCCGGGTATTTCATGCCGTACAGCGTCCGGTAGCAGGCCGGAGCCCCTTTCTCCGCGATCTGCGCTTCCATCTCCTTCTGCAGGTCCGCCGGAAGGGCCGGTCCAAGGAACTCCAGGGCGGAGACCATGGCAATCGTCGCTTCGGGAGCGCGCTGCAAGCCGATGGTGTGTTCTCCCGCCTCCAGGAAGTAGTCCCAACGCCTGTACTGCAGGATTTTGTCGATCGCCTGGCGGGCCAGATCGAGCTGCCGCGCGTCATGCGTGAGCGCGTACACGAAGGCCGAGCGCTCGAGGATCAGCCGGGCGCGGAGCATGTGATGGGCGTGGTTGTTCAGCTGCAACTCCGTCCGCAGGAAGGCGGCGTCCGCTTCAAGATCCGCATCGCGAAGGGTCTTCCAGTAGGGGGCAAAACGCGGGAGCTTGACGGTCTCCCGCATGCGCTGCATGTCCCGGGGATCGCAGAGGAGTCCGCCCCGGCGGGCGGCAGCGTCACCCTTTTGGGCCCCCGCGGGAAAAGCCAGGTGAGGGAGGACGGTGAGGCCCGCCGCTGCGACTGCACCGCGCTTGAGGAACGTCCGGCGTGAAGGTGACGTGGGCATGTCGATCTCCGAAAATGTTCCCCCCGATAGCACCTCGGTCACAACGTCAGCGGGCTGCGTCGCGCATCATCCGCTGCAGCGTCTCAACATTGTGCCTGGAGCTCTCGATCAGAGGGTTGCAGTGGGTTTCGATCGTGATGTGTTCGACAGGGCGGTCCCGCAGCAGGGCCTGCACCTGTCCCTGCCAGTCAATGGCGCCTTGCCCGATGGGAACACACTTGATGAGGGATCCGACGGCGGTGTCTTTTGCATGGACATTGATGATGCTCGGCTTCAGGGCCTCGTACCCCTGCGGGTAGGGCACTTCATCGGTCCCGTAGGCATTGCACGGGTCCCAATTCGCGCCCAACGCCGGTGAGCCGACTTCCCGGATCAGTTTGTTGGTGTTCACGCCCGTGTCGCACCAGACCCCGGGTTCGTTTTCGATGGCGATGCGGACGCCTGCCTGTTCGGCGATCTCCGCCGCCCGGCGCATGTAGTCCACGGCGCGGTGATAGTAGTCCGCCGGCTCCCCCGCTTCGCGTTGAAAGCCGAAGACAATGATGAGCGGAGAGGAGAGTGCGCTTGCCATGTCCAGTGTCGCCGGCAGCACGGAACGAAGCTCTTCTTTGATGTCCGCTGTGCGCGAGAGAAACGCCTTGAACATGCCGGGCGAAAGTGCGGTGATGCGGACCCCGTGCTCGCGCACGAGGCCGGCCACCGTGCGGAGCTCCTGCGCATCCACGCGCGGTATCCTCCCGGTAGTCAGACACCGGATTTCATAGCGGTGGATTCCCCACGACTGGCCATGCCGGAGCGCCTCGCCAAAATCGGTGACGATTTCATCGCTGACGATGCCCAGCGCGAGCGGACCGGAAGAAGTCATGCCGGCGGCCCCTGGTAGCCGATCTCACGCGAGATCATGGCACCTTCTTTTTTCAGAAAGTCGATCATCTCTCCCGTAATGGAGCGGTTCCTGCGCACACGCTCAGTCTGGAGAGCGGTCATCAGTGCGGCGGTGATCTTTCCATGATGGTCCCGGATCGGCACCGCGATTGCGCAGAGGTCGGGTTTGTATTCGGCATCTGCGATGACGAAGCCGGTGCGCCGGACTTCCTTAAGGCGCTCTTTGAGCCGTGCGGCGCTCGTGAGAGTGCGCGGGGTAAAGCGCTTCAAGCCCGTCCGCCCCACCACCATGTTCATCGCCTCATCCCCCGCCTCGGCGATCAGCACCTGTCCCGATGCCGTGGCATGGACCGGCGAGCGCTGGCCGAGCCGCGCTACCATCCGCCAGACTTCCGGCGTGTCGGCACGGTCGATGATAATCACTTCGTAGTCGTCCAAAATGCAGATGTAGTAGCTTTCCTTGGTCTCGTGCGACATGCGGACCAGATGCGGATGCGTGATCGTCTTGAGGTCGATCTTGTCCAATGCACGGTTCCCCCAGTCGATCAGCTTCATACCGAGATTGTAGATGTTGCGTGCGCGGTCCAGCTGGACGATGGACACTTTCTCGAGCGTCAGGAGAATGCGGAACAGCGAGCTCTTCGGAATGCCTGTTTGACGCGAGAGGTCGGCGAGCGAGTGTCCTGTGTGCGACCCTGCAAGAATCTCCAGCACCTGAACCGCCCGATGAACCGCTGGTACGGTGTATTCGTTTGCCATGGTCAGTGCTGTTTAGTGGATTAAACAACGTTTTATTAGTAAAGATACAACGAACAACGTAGAACCGCAAGAACAAACTGGAGATCACCCGGGGAGACCGACGAGCGTGTAGGGACCTTTGGGGATGACGGCAACACGGGCATGGGGGCCGTGCCGCCGGATCCCCTCCTGAACGGCTGCGGAGAGCGAGGGCGCGCTGCGCACAAACAGCCGGCTGCGCTGCGCCTCCGGGATCCCCGATGCTACGAGAACGACATCGTGATCAACCGCCACCTTCGCGCACTCCTCCAGCTGCCACTGGTCGATCCGTACCTCCCTCCCCCTCAAACCCTCAAGAAACTGCGTTGCACTCATGGGTGCCAGTGCCATCTCCGTGAATTCCGGGCTCCCCAGCCCCTCGGCACACTCCGCGGCAATGATCAACGTGCCCCCCTTTTTCAGAATCGGCGCAGCCGCCGTGATCCCCTTCACCGCTTGATAGAGGGTCAGGTCCAGAGGATACCCCGCGCTGGAAGTCACCACCACGTCCACCGGTTCCGGCACCGTCGCCGTCACCGCTGCACGCACGTGCGCAATACCGAGCGCGTGCGCCTCTTCCGGGTCGCCCGCAAAGATGCCCGTGATGCGCCTGTCGGCATCCAGGGCGACATTGACGATGAAATCGTGGCCCGCCATCCTGGCGATGGCCATAAGCTCCTCATGGAGAGGGTTCCCTTCGATGCTCCCCTCCCGGCAGAGCGGGTGTTCGATGAAGCGCGGACTGTGCAGCGCCTTGATGGTCTCCTCGCCCGCACAGCCGGGTGCAATCAGCTTGCGTCCGCCCGAGAACCCCGCCATGAGATGGGGTTCGATGAACCCGGTCGTGATTTTGAGATCAGCGGCGCAGTAGATTTCGTCGATAAAAACCGGCGTCCCCCGTCCGGTTGTGCCGAGAAAGCGCTGCTCCTGCTTCTCGCGAGCGTGATGGCTCACAACACGCACACTCCCGGCAATCTCCGCTCCCAGCATGGTGACCAGCTCACTGGGCGTGCTGGGCCTGTGTAATCCTGTCGCGACCAGAATGGTCACCCTGTCCCGCCGGATCCCACCCCGTTCCAGAGCATTCAGAACCGGGCGAAGAATAACGCTGTTCGGCACAGGCCGGGTGATGTCGCAGACCACGATGCATGCCGATCCTGCCTTGCGCGCCTGTTGCGACAACGGCACTCCGCCCACCGGATGCTCCAGCATGCGCGCCAGCGCATCCTCCGGATCAGCAACAGCGGGGACCTCCCGCATCGACAGGACGGCCCCCAGGTTC